>JBEBWQ010000090.1:0-8911 GCA_040392075.1 Microbacterium sp. | reverse complement strand
GTAGAGCATGATCTTCTGCATCTGGTACGCCTGGCCGGTCTTGGCCTCGGGCGAGAGGTTCTTCGAGATGATCTGCAGCTGGGTGAAGAACTGGGAGACGATCATCAACACGACCAGCGTCGCGACGGTGACGATCGCGAGCGTGTTGCCGGCGTCGACCGCCTGGCCCAGCGTGCCGTGCAGCGAGACGGCGCCGAAGAGGCTCGCGTCGTAGAACTGCTGGGTCAGCTCCGCGCTCAGCAGGCCCACGCCGCCGGTGACGGCCTCGGCGTGCTTGGTCACGTCGTTCAGCACGCTGAAGAGGGCGAAGAAGATCGGCATCTGCACGAGCAGCGGCAGACAGCTCGACATCGGCGTGGTGCCGTGCTTCTTGTACAGCGCCATCGTCTCGCGGCTCATCGCCTCGCGGCTGAGCTGATCGCGCTTGCCCTTGTACTTCTCCTGGACCTTCTTCAGCTCCGGCGCGATCTCCATCATCTTGCGCTGGCTCTTGATCTGCTTCACGAAGAGCGGGATGAGCGCCGCGCGCACGACGATCACGAGCCCGACGATGGAGAGCACCCAGGTGATGCCGGCGGCACCCGGCAGGCCGATCGCGGTGAACACCCAGTGCCAGGCGACGAGGACCAGCTCGACCACCCATTTCAGCGGCCAGAGGATGATGCTGAGGATATCCGGCACGGATCAGTCCTTTCGAGCGGGGACGACGAATCCCCGGGGGGTCAGAGCGTGGGAGAAGTGTGCGGAGGGCGGGACGTCGTCGACGCCGCCGCGGGACCAGGGATTGCAGCGGAGGATCCGCCGGGCCGAGAGGGCCGCTCCCTTGAGGGCGCCGTGCTGCTGCACCGCCCCGACGGCGTACGCCGAGCAGGAGGGGTAGTAGGCGCAGACGTCGCCGTAGAGCGGGGAGATCACCGCGCGATAGGCGGTGAGGAAGCCGATGACGAGGTTCCTCGGCACGAGCGGGATCGTCCGCAGCGCGTCACCGGGCTCGCAGTGAGCGGTCCCGAACGCAGATGCCGGCAGGGCGCCCATCAGCGTGCCTCCGTCGATCCGGGAGCGGCGGCCGCGGGGCGGGATGAGGAGAGACGCCGCACGCACCGCACGACGTCGGCGGACAGATCGGCGTAGGTCGCGGCAGCCGCCGCGGGCAGTGCGCGGAGCACGACGTCGGCCCCGACGGGGACCTCTGGAAGCAGTTCGGCGCAGATCGCCTTGAGGCGTCTGCGCACGGTGTTGCGGGTCACGGCTGTTCCCACCTGTTTGCTCACGATGAATCCGAAGCGAGCGGGACGCTCCTCGCCGGTCATCAGCATCGAGGCGATGACACGGCCCCCACCGCACCGAGCACCGCGACGGACGACCAGTCGATAGTCGCCGCCGCGTGTCAGCCGATGCGGTCGGGCGAGCACATCACGCCGAGAGCTCGGTGCGGCCCTTCCCGCGGCGGGCCGCCAGGATCGCGCGGCCGGCGCGGGTACGCATACGGGCGCGGAAGCCGTGCTTCTTGGCGCGGCGGCGGTTGTTGGGCTGGAAGGTGCGCTTGCTCATGGATCACTCCGGGGAAGATGTTGTCACCGGAACCATCTACGACCGGAGACAGGGGATACTGCCGTTTCAGGCATAAGTCAACTAACTAAGGCTACGTTGCTCCGCCTCGCACCGCAAACCAGAGATCTTTTCGATGCCGCGCGCATCTCATTTATCCACAGTGGGGATAAACCGTGGATAACCCCGTTTATCCCCGATGCCCGGTCCAGGGTTGCCCTTGTGACGGACACTGACTACCGTGGGCATCCGTAGTTATCCACAGGGGGAACGGAGTGATTCCGTCGCCTCCGCTCGTCTTTCGGAGCGCCATGTCCTCTCCCGTCCACCCCGATGTTCCGCTGTGGACGACAGTGCAGGACATCCTGGCGCAGGACGATCGGGTCACCCCTCAGCTCCAGGGATTTCTGAGCCTCGTCGTCCCGGCGGGGGTGATGGCCGGGGCCCTCTACCTCGACGTGCCGAACGACCTCACCGCCCAGCAGATCAACGGACGACTGCGCATGCCGCTGATGGAGGCCCTGACCCGGGCCGGGGACGAGGCCACCTCCTTCCGGATCATCGTGAACCCGGAGCTGCCCGACATGCCCGCCCCCACGGCGGCCATCGCCGATTTCGCCCAGCCCGAGCCCTCGCGGATGGATCCGGTGCTGGAGCAGACCGGCCCGGGCCGCCACGACTCGCGCCTCAATCCGAAGTACACCTTCGACAACTTCGTCATCGGCCAGTCCAATCGCTTCGCCCACGCCGCGGCCGTCGCGGTCGCCGAGGCTCCGGCCAAGGCCTACAACCCGCTGTTCATCTACGGCAACTCGGGGCTGGGCAAGACCCACCTGCTGCACGCCATCGGCGACTACGCGCAGTCGCTCTTCTCCGGCATCCGGGTGCGCTACGTGTCCAGCGAGGAGTTCACCAACGACTTCATCAACTCCATCGCGAACAACCGGGGCTCGGCGTTCCAGGCCCGCTACCGCGACGTCGACATCCTGCTCATCGACGACATCCAGTTCCTCCAGGGCCGGGCGGAGACGCAGGAGGCCTTCTTCCACACCTTCAACCAGCTGCACGACCACAACAAGCAGGTGGTCATCACCAGCGACGTCGCGCCGAAGCTGCTCACCGGCTTCGAGGACCGGATGCGCAGCCGCTTCGAGTGGGGCCTCATCACCGACGTCCAGGCGCCCGACCTCGAGACCCGCATCGCGATCCTCCGCAAGAAGGCCCAGAGCGAGGCCCTGCACATCCCCGACGAGGTGCTGGAGTACATCGCCACCGTCGTCTCCTCGAACATCCGCGAGCTCGAGGGCGCCCTGATCCGGGTGTCGGCCTTCGCGAGCCTCAACCGATCCGCGCTCGACATCTCCCTGGCCCAGCAGGTGCTCCGCGACATCGTGGACCAGTCGCAGGACAACGTGATCTCGCCGACCGACATCATCACGGCCACGGCCGCGTACTTCCAGCTCACGGTCGACGACCTGTACGGCTCCAGCCGCTCGCAGCAGATCGCCATCGCCCGGCAGATCGCGATGTACCTCTGCCGCGAGCGGACGAACCTGTCCCTGCCCAAGATCGGCCAGCTCTTCGGCGGGCGCGACCACACCACGGTCATCTACGCGTACAAGAAGATCAGCGAGCTCATGAAGGAGCGGCGCTCGATCTACAACCAGGTGACGGAGATCACCACGCAGCTGAACCGGCGCTGAGGCCGGCGGCGCCGGCGGCGGCACCTCGATCGCCACGGGAGTGAAGAGATCCTGAGGGACGTCCCTCGCCGCGAGGAGGGCGATCAGCGATATCCCTCAGAGCCAGGTCGACGTGAGCGGTGACCGCCTCTTCCCGGAGCGCGCCCGTCCCGCCGTCTCAGGCAGCACCGACCAGGTGGCACCATCGTGCGCGTGCCGAGCTCCACATCGATCATTGCCTCCCTGGGATCGCTGGCACACCGCGTGGGTCGATATCTGGTCGTCGGTCGGCATCTGGCCGATGCGGAGTGATCGCGTCTCCCCCCGCCGGGCGATGCGCCGCAGAGGGCACTCCGCATCCCCTCAGCAGCGGCAACAGAGCCGGTCAGGGCGGCGTTTCCGGTCTTGTCATCACCTGTGGATAACTCTGGGGAGAAATCGATGCAACTCGTGGACGGATGTGCAGAATCCCCGCGACCTGTGGATAACCCTGCTTCTCCGAGAGATCGCGACATCCCCTTGTTCCTGCGGATTCCTCAGGGTCTCCACATCTCACAACGGTGTAGTTCCCTAGGCCTGACTGATATCCACGGACTTATCCACAGTATCCACAGCTGTTAACACTATGAAGAGAACTCTCTTGATAATGGGCGATCGATCACCTCCACGGTCGGGCTGGTTCCGGGCCGGGACGCTCCCGGATACGAGCGCGCCGACCAGGGCACTAGCATGGGAACCCCATCACAGACCCGTTCTGTGTGCCGATGACGACGAGGAGCGACCGTGAGGTTCCAGGTCAACCGCGATGTGTTCAGCGAAGCCGTGTCTTTTGTCGTCAAGCTGCTCCCCCAGCGCAATCCGCAGCCGATCCTGGCCGGTGTGCTCATCGAGGCGGGCCCCGAGGGACTGACGCTCTCGGCCTTCGACTACGAGGCCTCGGCCCGGACCACGATCGAGGCGACCGTCGACGAGCCCGGCACGATCCTCGTGCACGGCCGGCTGCTCTCCGAGATCGCCAGCCGTCTGCCGAACGCGCCCATCGAGATCGCCGTCGAGGAGGACGGCGGGATCGCGGTGCGCTGCGGATCCGCCCGCTTCACCCTGGCCTCGATGCCGGTGGAGGAGTACCCGTCCATCCCCGAGGTCTCTGGCGCCTCCGGCGTCGTCCCCGCCGAGGAGTTCGGCACCGCGATCGCCCAGGTGGGCTTCGCGGCGTCGCGCGACGACGTCACCCCCGTGCTCACCGGTGTGCAGCTCGAGGTGAGCGGCACCACGCTGAGCCTCGTCGCCACCGACCGTTACCGGGTGTCGCTGCGGGATGTGGAGTGGGACGGAGCGTCGGCCGAGCAGACCGCCCTCGTCCCGGCTCGCACCCTGGTGGAGGTCGGGAAGACCTTCGGGCACGCCGGTACCATCCAGATCGCGTTCTCCGGCACCGGCGACCGCGAGATCATCGCCTTCACCGCGGGGAACAAGACGGTGACCTCGCTCCTGATCAAGGGCAACTTCCCGCCGGTGCGCCGGCTGTTCCCGGAGCAGACCGAGCACTACGCGGTGGTGAACACCGGCGAGCTCGTCGAGGCGGTGCGCCGGGTCGCCCTCGTACTCGACCGCTCGGCGCCGCTGCGGTTCACCTTCGGTCCCGAGAGCGTCACGATGGACGCCTCCGGCAGCGAGCAGGCCCGAGCCTCGGAGTCGGTGGACGCCCACCTCGTCGGCGGCGACGAGGTGACGCTGGGCCTGAACCCGCAGTACCTGCTCGAAGCGCTCGGCGCGGTGAAGAGCGAGTTCGTGCGGATCACCTTCACCTCCTCGGACAATGCGAACAAGCTCAGCCCGATCCTCGTGACCAGCCAGACCTCGGTCGACCAGGCCGCCGGCGACTCGTTCAAGTACCTGCTGCAGCCGAACCTGCTGCTGCGCTGAGATCGCGGCGGGTTCTCACCGTCCGAGATCGGGAACCGGCGTCTCGCCTGTCCGATGCGGTCCCGCAACGGTGCTGACGACGTGCGGTGTAGGGTCCAAGGTCTGACCGGTCGCGTGCCGCAGATCTCCGGTCCGGCCGTCCGGCGGTTCGCTGCCGGCCTCCTGCCCTCTTCTCTCCGTGTGGCCTTCTCTGCGGGAGAACCGCTGGTTCACGGGAGAAACGGGAGCACTGACGGCGAGAAGTGAGGCAGCGGGACCGGAGGAGGCTCTCGGGGCACCCGGACCGATGTCGTAACCGGAAGGTAAGGTGACCTGCGTGATCGTGGAGCACCTCAACCTGGCCGACTTCCGCAACTATGCGGTCGCCGACCTCGCGCTGCACCGTGGTCCGAACGTGCTGGTCGGGCGCAACGGCCAGGGGAAGACGAACCTCGCCGAGGCGGTGATCTTCCTGGCGACCCTCGGCTCGCACCGCGTCTCGCAGGATGCGCCGATGGTGAAGGAGGGCGCGGAGTTCGCGATCATCCGTGCCCGGCTCGCCCATGGCGAACGCCGTGTGCTCCTCGAGGTCCAGATGAACCGGCAGGGATCGAACAAGGCACGGATCAACGGCTCCCCCTCGCGTACCGCGGAGCTGCCGCGGTACGCGCACGTGGTGCTCTTCGCCCCCGAGGACCTGCAGATCGTCCGAGGCGAGCCCTCCGCCCGCCGCCGTTTCGCCGATCAGCTGCTCGTGCAGCGCGCCCCGCGGATGACGGGCGTGCTCGCCGACTACGATCGCGTGCTCAAGCAGCGCAACGCCCTGCTGAAATCGGTACGCGTGCACGGAAGGGCGATCGACCGGGCCTCGGGCGACCGATCGCCGGCCGCCGAGGCGCCCCGCACGCTGGAGGTCTGGGACGAGAAGCTCATCGCCCTGGGGTCCGAGATCATCGATGCCCGGCTCCGGCTCGCCGCGGATCTCCGGGATCCGCTGACGGCCGCCTACGCCGCCATCGCCGGCGCCGATCATCGCCCGGAGATCGGCTGGGCCCTCTCCGTGCAGGGCGCCGACCCGGAGGAGGGGGCCGATGCGATCGACCCCGCCTCCGCGTCGCCCACCGCCGAGCAGTTCCGGCAGGCTCTCGCCGCGAAGCGGACGGGCGAGCTCGAGCGCGGTCTGACCCTCGTCGGCCCGCATCGCGATGATCTTCTCCTGCGGGTACGGGATCTTCCCGTCAAGGGCTACGCCTCGCACGGCGAGTCCTGGTCGGTGGCGCTCGCCCTCCGGCTCGCCTCGGCGGAGCTCCTGCGCGCGGAGTCGCCGGCGGGGGATCCCGTGCTGATCCTCGACGACGTCTTCGCCGAGCTCGACGCCGACCGCCGGCGGCGCCTGGCGGACCTCACCGCCGGATACGAGCAGGTGATCGTGACCGCCGCGGTCGAGGAGGACATCCCCGCGGTGCTGCACCGCCACGTGGTGCGGATCCACGCCGGCACCATCCTCGACGAGCGCGCCCCCGCCGACCCGATCCCGGCCGATGCAGACCCGGCCGACTCGGATTCTGTCGCGGAGAGTCCCGGGCACGGAGCGCAGGTCGGGGAACCGGCACCGTCAGGGGCGGGGGCGGACCCTTCCCCCGCTGAGGGAGATGCCTCGCTCGCCGCCGTCGCTCCGGATGCCGGCCCGCAGCACACGCCCTCCGGTTCCGTCGCGGACGGCCCGGACGAGGAGGCCGCATGACCGAGGCCGATGCGCTGCCCGGCTCCCCCGGGCCCGAGGTTCCCGGCATCCCGCTGTCGGTCTCCACCTACCTGCGCCTGCGGGGTCTCTCCCCCGCCGGGCGGTACGGGCGGAAGAAGCGCCGCCCCGTCGACGACGAGAACCTCCCCTTCTCCCCGGGCCGCGACCCGCGCCCCCTCGGCGACGCGATCGACGCCCTCGCCGCGCAGTCCGGATGGAAGGCGCCCCTGGCCCAGGAGGACCTCGTGCGGCAGTGGGCGGATCTCGCCGGCGCCGACACCGCGCGGCACTCCGAGCCGGTGTCGCTGGAACAGGGCATGCTCACCGTGAAGTGCGATTCCACGGCGTGGGCGAAGAACCTCCAGTTCATGCGCGCGACGATCCTCACCGAGATCACCCGGCGCTACCCCGAGGCGGGTGTGCAGAACCTCCGATTCATCGGGCCGGACGTTCCCTCTTGGAAATGGGGGCGCAGAGCGGTTCCAGGGCGGGGTCCCCGCGATACCTACGGGTGAGGGATGACCGATCCCCTCCAGAAGGATTTCCGGCGGCCACAGGCCCGTATAGCGCTCTGAGGGAGAGAGGAAAGGCTAGACTGATCTGGTCTGTCCTCATGTGCGGAGAATGCCCTCTATGACTTCTGAGAACCCCCTCGACGATTCTGCTGCGCAGGCATCCGAAGCGCCCGCGCAGACCCCTGGAGCCGCGGCTCCCGTCCCGGAGTACGGGGCCGATGAGATCCAGGTGCTGGAGGGGCTGGAGGCCGTGCGCAAGCGCCCCGGCATGTACATCGGATCCACCGGTCCCCGGGGTCTGCACCACCTGGTCTACGAGATCGTCGACAACTCGGTCGATGAGGCCCTGGCCGGCTACTGCGACACAATCCTGGTGACGATCCTGCCCGACGGCGGCATCCGCGTGGTGGACAACGGCCGGGGGATCCCGGTCGACCCGCACTCGTCCGACCCGTCCAAGTCGACCGTCGAGGTGGTGCTGACCATCCTGCACGCGGGGGGCAAGTTCGGCGGCGGCGGGTACGCGGTGTCCGGCGGCCTGCACGGCGTCGGCTCGTCGGTGGTGAACGCCCTCTCCACCCGCTTCGACGTCGAGATCAAGCGGCAGGGCTACGTGTGGCGGCACAGCTTCGCAGAGGGCGGGCAGCCCCAGCAAGCCCTGGAACGGGGCGAGGAGACGGAGGAGACCGGGACGACGATCACCTTCTGGCCGGATCCTGCGATCTTCACCGAGACGGTCGATTTCGACTACGACACCCTGCGCACCCGGTTCCAGCAGATGGCCTTCCTCAACAAGGGCCTGCGGATCGAGCTGCTCGACGAGCGCCCGGCGTCCTCCTACGAGGTGGAGGAGGAGGGGACGGTGTCGGTGCGCCAGCCGAACGACGTCTTCCTCTACGAGCGCGGGCTGGTGGACTACGTCGAGTACCTCAACCGGGTGCGCCATGCCGACGTCGTCAACGAGGAGATCATCGCCTTCGAGTCGGAGGACACCGAGCGCAAGATCTCGCTGGAGATCGCGATGCAGTGGACGACCTCGTACACCGAGAACGTGTTCACCTACGCGAACACCATCAACACCCACGAGGGCGGCACGCACGAGGAGGGCTTCCGGGCGGCGCTCACCACGCTGGTGAACAAGTACGCCCGCGCCAACAACCTCCTCAAGGAGAAGGACGAGAACCTGTCCGGCGACGACGTGCGCGAGGGGCTCACCGCGGTCGTGTCGATCAAGCTGGGCGAGCCCCAGTTCGAGGGCCAGACCAAGACCAAGCTCGGCAACACCGAGGCGAAGGCCTTCGTCCAGAAGGTCGTCGGCGATCAGCTGGGCGACTGGTTCGGTCGCAATCCCGCACAGGCCAAGAACGTCATCCGCAAGGCCATCGACGCGGCCACCGCCCGACTCGCCGCCCGCAAGGCCCGCGAGACGGCACGGCGCAAGAGCGTGTTCGAGTCGGCGGCCATGCCCGACAAGCTCAAGGACTGCACGAGCAAGGACCCGTCGATCAGCGAGATCT
>JBEBWQ010000089.1:0-8961 GCA_040392075.1 Microbacterium sp. | reverse complement strand
TCGGCTGGTTCTGCCTCGAGTGCAACAACCAGGTCTGGGAGGTGGAGGTCCAGCTCGAGGACATCGCGAAGGACCTCCCGCCGCTCTTCCAGGCGTTCTACGCCTCCTCGGAGGCGGAGCGCACCTGCTCCCGGTGCGGTGCCGTCCACCCGGGCAAGGGCTGAGCGCCCGCCGCGAGCGACGCGCGCCGGCGTGAGTCGGCGCACCACCCCGAACCACCATCACGGCCCGACCCCTCGGGCCACAGGAAGCGAGGTACTCATATGAAGGCCAGTCCGGTCATCGCCATGAACGATGGACGCTCCATCCCCCAGCTGGGCATCGGCACCTGGCAGATCTCGGACGGGGAAGACCTGCCGGCCCTGGTCGCCGACGCCCTCCGGCTCGGCTATCGCCACGTCGACACCGCGCGCGCGTACGGCAACGAGAACGGCACCGGACTCGGCCTGGCCGCCTCGGGAGTCCCCCGTGAGGAGATCTTCCTCACGACCAAGCTCTGGAACGACGAGCACGACCGGGAGGCGGCCCTGGCCGCGATCGACACCTCTCTCGAACGCCTGGGGACGGACTACGTCGATCTCTTCCTCATCCACTGGGCCAAGCCCGAGCAGGGCAAGTACGTCGAGGCCTGGAAGTCGCTCATCGAGATCCAGCAGTCCGGGAAGGCGCTGTCGATCGGGGTCTCCAACTTCCCCGAGCCGCAGCTCGAGGAGATCATCGCGGAGACCGGTGTGGTCCCGGCGGTGCATCAGATCGAGCTGCACCCCTACTGGCAGCAGCGCGAGCTGCGCCGCGCGAACGAGAGGCACGGCATCCTCACCCAGGCGTACTCGCCCCTGGGCAGCGGAGGCGCGGTCCTCCACGACGACGTGGTCGCGCAGATCGCCGCGGAGCGCGGTGCGTCGCCGGCTCAGGTGATCATCGCGTGGCACCTCGCGATCGGGAACGTCGTCATCCCCAAGTCCACCCGGATCGCTCGGCTGGCCGCCAACTTCGAGGCGCTGGACCTGACGCTCGGCGACGAGGACATCGCCCGGATCGACGCTCTCGACCGCTCCGATGGCCGCGTCGGCCGGGACCCGGTGAACGACGCCCCGTGAGGGGCGGCGCGACCCGCGTCACCGCATCCATATCCCCGCAGAGGAGGCACCCGTCCCGGACATCCGTGTGAAAGAACGGGAGACGGCCTCTCCCGCCCGCCCCCGTCCCGGCGCCGCCGGAGACATCACGAGAAGCAGAGAAGGAATGTCAATGTACAAGCACATGTTCATGTTCGACTGGGCTGTCGAGGAGGACAAGGAACGCACGCAGGAGAAGGTGGAGATCATCCGCACGGCGCTGGAGAGCCAGACCGAGTCAATCCCGGGCGTGCTCTCGGTGGACCGGATCGGGCTGAACTCGATCCTGTGGTTCGACACCAAGGACGCCTTCGTCGAGATGACGTTCGCCGACTTCCCCTCCCTGCTCATGTACCACCAGAGCGAGGCCCACTACGCTGTCCGCGGGATCGTGGACCCGCTCATCACCAACTTCGTCAGCGTCGACTTCCCCGTCGAGGACTGACGGTCCGGACCGCCCCCAGCGGGGGCGGTCCGTGCCTCCCTCACCGAGTCGGATCAGGTACTCCGCACGGCCTACGATCAGAAAGTTTGTGGAAACAGCATGAGACTCGTCACTCGATACCTCGCCGGAGGAGCGGCCCTCGTGGTCGCCGCCGGCGCCCTCGCCGCCTGCTCCGGCAGCACCCCCGATCCCGCCTCGACGTCGACCACGACGTCCGCCGGCGGCACCCTCCAGGTCTCCCACGCGCTGGACATCGCGCCGGGCTCCTTCATGTCCCCCACGTTCGGCAACTTCTACGTGCAGTTCGCCGTGTTCGAGACGCTCACCCGCATCGACGGCGCGACCGGCACCCCGAAGCCGGCCGTGGCCGAGAGCTGGGAGCTCGCCGAGGACGCGCGGAGCATGACCGTCCACCTCCGCGATGACGTGACGTTCCACAGCGGGCGCGCCGTCACCGCGGAGGACATCAAGTTCTCCCTGGAGCAGATGGCCGCACCGGGCGTCTCGCCGCAGGGCTCCGCGCTCGCGAAGAACATCGAGGGCATCACCGTCGACGGCGACCGCGATCTCTCGATCGCCTTCTCCGCGCCGATGCCCAACATCTTCGACCTCTTCGAGATCATGCCGGTCGTGAACCCGGAGACCTTCGAGCAGATGCGGGACGGCAGCGTCGTCGACGGCACCGGCCCCTTCCGCTTCGAGGACTGGCTGCCCGGGACGAAGCTGACGCTGGTCAAGTACGAGGACTACCGGGACGCCGCCGAGGTCCCGCTCGACGGCATCGAGGTCAGCATCATCTCCGACTCGACCGCGAACCGGGCGGCCCTCGAGAGCGGCCGGGTGGACTACGTCGTGGGCCTGCCGCCGCTGGACGCCACCAACCTGTCGAAGAAGGACGGGCGCACGCTCGTCGGGACCGGGGCCAACGTGCAGGCGGTCTGCGTCGACACGACCGCCGCGCCCTTCGACGATCCGGACGTCCGCACCGCGCTGCACTACGCGATCGACCGCGACCGGATCCGCGAGCAGGTCTACGGCGGCTCGTCCGAGGTGACGAACCTGCCGTGGATGCTCAGCACTCCGGGCCTGGACGCCGCGCAGGTCACGGCGTACGAGTACGACCCCGATCGCGCCCGCGAGCTGCTGAGCGGCGTGGGCGAGCTCAGCCTCCCCATGACGGCTCTCGGCACGCCGGAGTCGCTCAGCGTGCTGGAGATCGTGCAGAACAACCTGGCGGAGGTCGGCCTCTCGGTCGACATCCAGGCGCTGACGGGACCCGACTACGAGGAGCGGCTGGCCTCGGGAGGGTTCGGCGTGCCGATCTTCCAGATGCTCAACGGCGCGGCGTTCTCGCCGGCGACGCTCGTGCAGGTGCGACCGGAGCTGCGGCTGGAGAACAACGTCACGAAGTTCTCCTCCCCCGAGTACGCGGCGCTGGTCGACGGGCTCATCTCCGCGGTCTCCGACGCGGAGAAGGAGACCGCGCTGGCGGACTACAACGCGTACTACCTGGAGCAGGCCTTCTGCACCCCGATCGTGCTCCGCCAGACGCTGTCGGTGCACTCCGACCGGGTCGCCGGCGTCGCGCCGACCGCCTACGGCTTCCTCGACCTGTCCAGGGCCGCGCTCGCGGAGTGACGCGGACAGGGGTATGACGACGTGCCAATGACATTCATCGGGGGCCGGGTCCTCTTCGTGGTCCTGACGATCCTCGCCGGCTCGGTGCTGGCGTTCTCGTTGCCGCGCCTGGCCCCCGGTGATGTCGCGGTCGTCCTGGCCGGGCCCAGCGCCTCGCAGGAGGCGATCGAGGCCATCCGGGAGAGCCTGGGGCTGAACCGCCCGTTCCTCGTCCAGTACCTGGAGTGGATGGGCGGGCTGCTCCGCGGCGATCTCGGCACCTCCTACATGACCGGGCGGCCGGTGGCGAGCCTGATCGGGCCGCGGATCGCGCCGACGCTGGAGCTCGCGGTGGTCTCGACGATCGTCGTCGCGATCGTCGGGATCGGGCTGGGCGTCGCGCTCAACTCGGCGCGCTGGCGGGCGGTGCGGGTCGGGCTCGACCTGGCCACCAGCGCGATGATCGCCGTGCCCTCCTTCCTCGTCGCGCTCCTGCTCATCCTGGTGTTCGGCGTCTACACGCAGACGCTGCCGGTCAGCGGCACCGTGAACATGAGCGACTCGCTCTGGGTCGGGATGAGCTATCTCGTCCTGCCGGTCGTCGCGCTCAGCGCGACGCCCATCGGCATCGTCGCCCGGCTGGTCAACTCCGACATGGGGCGCGTGCGGGGCGAGGAGTTCGTCGACCTGGCGGTCAGCAAGGGCGCCTCCCCGCTCCGGGTCACCGTGCGGCA
Source organism: Microbacterium sp. (assembly GCA_040392075.1). Taxonomy (GTDB): domain Bacteria; phylum Actinomycetota; class Actinomycetes; order Actinomycetales; family Microbacteriaceae; genus Microbacterium. The sequence goes on along the minus strand of JBEBWQ010000089.1, from coordinate 5,047 downwards.
CGTCCTGCGCAACAGCCTGGGCGCGGGGATCGTGGCGATCGGCATGCAGTTCGGCAACGTGCTGGCCGGCGCCCTCATCATCGAGGCGATCTTCGCGCGGGACGGGCTCGGGCGCCTCGCGATCGACAGCGTGCTGAACCAGGACTACCCGGTGCTGCAGGTGCTGATTCTCGGGGCGATCGCGATCGCCGTGATCACGCAGCTGCTCAGCGAGGTCGTCATGGCGATGCTCGACCCGCGGATCCGTTCGGCGAGGTGAGGGAGAAGATGTTCCGCACACACGGTCCCGGAGGACGGCGTCTCCTCCCGCCCACCCTCGCGCGCTACGCCTCGGCCTTCCGCAGCTGGCGCGGCGCCACCGGGGGGATCATCCTCCTGGTGCTCACGCTCGCGGCCATCCTGGCGCCGGTGCTCTACCCGGGCGGTCCCGACCAGCAGTCCCGGAACGCGCTGGTGGCCCCCTCCTGGGCGCACCCGTTCGGGTTGGACGAGGTCGGCCGGGACATCTTCGCCCGGGCGATCTACGGGCTGGGCATCGACCTCTCGCTGATCTTCCTGGCCGTCCCCGCCGCTGTGATCGGCGGGCTCTTCCTGGGGCTGTCGGGGATCGTCTCGGAGCCGCTCGGGAACGCCATGCAACGGCTCCTGGACCTGATCTACGGGTTTCCGACGCTCGTCCTCGGGCTCGTCCTGATCTCCATCCTGGGGCCGGGGTGGCTCCCGCTCTTCATCACGATCGCGGTCTGCGGCCTGCCGCCCATCGGCCGGCTGGCACGTGCGTCGTACCTCGAGCAGCGGGGGCGCGAGTACGTCGTGGCGGCGCGGGTGCTGGGAACGAGCGACACCCGGATCCTCGTGCGGCACATCATCCCCAACGCCCTCGACCCGGTGATCGTCCAGGGCGCCATCTGGGGCGTCGTGGCGATCTACATCGAGGCGGGCCTGAGCATCGTGGGCCTGGGCATCCAGCCGCCGACGCCGTCGCTCGGGGTGCTCCTCAACAACGGGCTGCGCTTCGTCGACATGCTCCCGTCCTACGTCCTCGGCCCCACCCTCATCGTGCTGCTGCTGGCGATGGCGCTCATGCTGATCGCGGACGCGCTCAACAAGACCGTGAATCGAGGTTAGACGTGGATCAGAAGCCCGCCGTTCCGAGAGACGGCGCCGCCGCCCGGCCGGACGCGCACGCTCCGGTGGCGCTGGATGTGCGCGACCTCTCCGTCGCCTTCCCCGTCCAGGGGCGGCCGGTCGCCGTCGTGGACGACGTCTCGTTCGCCGTCGGGCGGGGGGAGATCGTCAGCGTCGTGGGCGAGTCCGGGTCGGGGAAGTCGGTGACCGCACGATCCCTCCTGAAGATGCTCCGCGCCCCGGGCGAGATCACCGACGGCGCGGTGCTCATCGACGAGGGCGATGTCCTCCGCGTCCCGCCCGCCCGCCTGCAGAGCATCCGCGGGCGCCGGATCGGGATGGTGTTCCAGGATCCGCAGAGCACCCTGAACCCCGTCATGACCATCGGGGCGCAGATCGTCGAGGCACTCCGTCTGCACGGCGTCCCGCGGGGCGAGGCGCGCCGGCGGGCGCTCGAGCTGCTGGAGCAGGTCGGCATCCCCGACGCCCCGCGCCGGTTCCGAGCCTATCCGCACCAGTTCTCCGGCGGCATGAAGCAGCGGGCGGTCCTGGCGATCGCCCTCGCGAACCGGCCGGACGTGCTGATCGCGGACGAGCCGACGACCGCGCTGGACGTGACGATCCAGGCGCAGATCCTGCATCTGCTCCGCGAGGCGCGCGACACGCTGGACCTGGCCGTCGTGCTCATCACCCACGACATGGGCGTCGTCTCGGAGATGAGCGACCGCATCGTCGTGATGTACAGCGGACGGATCGTGGAGGAGGGCCCGGCCGACCGGGTCCTGCGGCATCCGCGCCACCCCTATACGGCGGCGCTGCTGCGGTCGATGCCGGACCTGCGCTCGGATCGCCGTGCGGCACGCCTCCCCACGATCCCGGGCTCCATCCCGGACCCGGCCGACCGGGGCCCGGGGTGCGCCTTCGCGCCCCGCTGCGCCTTCGCCCAGGAGCAGTGCCGTACCGCGGTGCCTCCGCTGGAGCCCCTCCCCGGGGAGACCGGGGATCGCCGGGTCGCGTGCGTGGTCGCGCAGGAGCGGGCGGCGGCGGGCGAGAGGCCGCTGGCCGGCGCAGCCCCGTCCGTCGAGGAGGGCGGTGAGGCCCGCCGCACGGCGGAGACGGGATCGATCGGGTCCGCGGGAGAGCCCTCATCGGCGGCGCCCGGCGCCCTGCTGGCCGTGGAGGGACTGCGGGTCGACTTCGGCACGCGATCCTCGCCGATCTACGCGGTCGACGGCGTCTCCCTGGCCATCGAACGGGGCGAGACGCTCGGGCTGGTGGGCGAGAGCGGCAGCGGCAAGTCCACGCTGGGGCGCGCGATCATGGGCATCGTCCCCGTCGTCGAGGGCTCGATCCGCGTCGAGGGGCAGGAGGTCGCGCGCGCCACCGCCGCCGACCGCGCCCGGGTGCGCGAGAGCGTCCAGTACGTGTTCCAGGACCCGTACGCCTCCCTCAACCCCCGGCGCACCATCCGGCAGTCGCTGGCCGAGGCCCTGCCCGCGTCGCTGCGCGGCGCCCGGGCACGGGAGGCGGCGCTCGTCGAGGCGATGGAGAGCGTCGGGCTGAAGACCGCGCACCTCGACCGGTACCCGTCGTCGTTCTCGGGCGGCCAGCGGCAGAGGATCGGGATCGCCCGGGCGCTGCTGAAGGGGCCGTCCCTGATCATCCTCGACGAGCCGGTCTCCGCGCTGGACGTCTCGGTGCAGGCGCAGATCATCAACCTCCTCCAGGACCTCCAGGAGGAGAAGGGGCTGAGCTATCTCTTCATCGCCCACGACCTCTCGGTGGTCCGCCACCTCAGTCACCGGGTGGCGGTCATGTACCTCGGGGACCTCGTCGAGGTGGGCGCCGCAGCCGCGCTCTACGCGGCCCCGCTGCACCCCTACACCGCCGCTCTCCTCTCCGCGGCGCCGTCGCCGCGCACCGACGGGCCCGCCCGGGAGCAGATCCGGCTCGAGGGGGACCTCCCCAGCCCCGCCGATCCGCCGTCGGGGTGCCGTTTCCGCACGAGGTGCCCGATCGGCCCGCTGAGCAATCCCGAGCGGACGATCTGCCGGGAGGAGCGCCCCCGTCTGCACGACGTCGAGGGGCGTCAGGTGGCCTGCCACTTCCCGGGGGAGCTGGCCGTCGCCGGATGAGCCGGCGGCGGCAGATCGCCTGATCGCGCACGGGCAGTCGGGTTTTCTCCGCCTCCCTCCCATTGCCCCGCCCGGACCGCGGGCATACGATCCTCGTGAGCCAAAGGAGGCGCACCATGAGCGAGCAGGCGGTACGGATGGTGGTCCTGTCCACCGACGACCTGGACGAGTCGATCGCGTTCTACACCGAGACCCTCGGATTCTCCCTGAAGTTCCGCGACGGAAGCCACTTCGCCGCCCTCGACGGCGGCGGGATCACCCTGGCCCTGGCGACCTCGATCGATCACCCGATCTACGGGCAGGTCGTCGTCGGCATCAAGACCGACGACGTCGACGCCGCGGCGAAGGCCATCGAGGACAGTGGCGGCGCGATCGCCAAGCCCCCCTACAACGACGCGCACGAGCGCCGGGCGGTCGTGTACGACAACAAGGGCAACGGCCTGGTCTTCTACACGCCCCTGCAGCGCTGAGAACCGCGGGACCACGGGATCTCCGGCCCGGGCCCGGGGCGATCCTCGCGATCGGGCGGGGCCGCCCGGGGAGGCGCGCGACCGTCAGAGGAGCCGCAGGGTCTGCCGCAGGCGCGTGCGGATGTCGAGGATCTGGACGCCGCCGGCGACGGGGACCCCGGGGACGCCGGTGCGGAGCACGGTGCCCAGGGCGCTGCGGCGCAGCACGATCACGGGCGTCCTCTGCGGGGCGCCGAGCGGGGTGACCGCCTGCGCCAGATCGTCGTCCGGGAGCACCACGATCCCGGCGCCGAAGCGCACGCGCGTGACGCGGGCGACGGCCCGCATGCGGGAGAGGAGGCTCGTGACCGGCGCCCGAGAGCCGATGTGGGGCCCGGTGATCTCGCCGCGCCGGAACCCCACGACCCCGCCGAAGTCCCTCGACATCACCCCGTACAGGCCCGAGGGGCCGAGGACGAGGTGGTCCAGCCGGCTCCCCTCGTCGATCCCCGCCGCACCGTCGATCCCTGCGTCGCCCCCGGTCCCCGCTGCGACGCCGTGCCACACCGTGAACCCCATGCCGAGCGCGTCGGTGACCCGGGCGGTGGCCTCCTCGGCGAGGGCGTCGGCGAGGAGACGGCGAAGCTCCCGCGGCACTGTGCGCACGAACGCGGGGTCATAGGGGGAGGACGCCTCCGCGTCGCCCGCCCCGCGCCGGACCTGCGCCAGATACCGTTCGCGACGCCACTCGCCCGGCCGCCCGTACGACCTCGCCCGGAGGCGCGCGCTGGTCGGCGGGGAGGGCGCAATCGGCGAGGTCTTCGCCGGACTGCACCTCGACCATGGTGTGCGGCTCGTGCGCGGTTCGGAGGTGAAGGCCTTCCGTGTCGCGGACGTTCGGGTCACCGGGGTCGTGCACATTAGCGGCGAGCTCGACGCGGACGTCGTCGTCGTTGGCATCAGCGCTGTGCCCCTGGTCGGACTCGCGGAGGAGGCCGGACTCGAGGTGGATCACGGCATCCTGGTGGACGCAGGCATGCGCACAGGCGTTGAAGGCATCTTCGCGGTGGGTGATGCGGCCAACCCGATCCATCCCGTGCTGGGGCAGCGGCTGCGTAGCGAGCACTGGGCGAACGCCATCGGCACCGGACGCACCGCGGCACTCAACATGCTCGATCGCGGCATCGAGTACGACGACATCCCCTATTTCTATACGGACCAGTTCGACCTCGGCATGGAGTACTCCGGCTACCGGCCGCTGATGGAAGGGACACACGTCGTCTACCGCGGCGACGTACCCGGACGCGAGTTCGTGTCGTTCTGGGTGACCGGTGC
>JBEBWQ010000088.1:0-9042 GCA_040392075.1 Microbacterium sp. | reverse complement strand
TCGTGCAGGGTGTTGTCGGGCACGAGGCCCATCGCGCGCCACACCCGGTCGGTGACCAGCGCGTCGACCGCCACGCCCTCGTCGGCCTCGTTGAAGTGCGGGAACGCGCGGCCGGCGAACAGCTCGCGGGAGCCGTCGCGGGAGAGCACCGGGGGGCGCTCGGTGGAGTTGAGCATGCCCTCGACCAGGTCGGAGGCGGGGACGAGGTCCTTCAGCCCCTGCTGGTACTGGATGCCCACGGCGTCGAGGCCGAAGTCGTCGGCCATGCGGAGGGCGGCGACGTACATCTTCATCTGCCACTGCACCTGCTCCCGGGTGAGCTCGGTGACCGCGTCCTGGCCGTAGACGAAGGTCATCCCGTGCTCGACGAGCCAGTCGTAGGCGGCGTCCGCCTCCTGGTCGGTGACCCGGAGCATCTCGGCGTACAGCGCGGACTGCGACAGGCGCTCCTTGTAGATGCCGGTGCGGTTGAGCAGCTCGTCGTCGATGATGGCGTTGTACATGCCCATGCAGCCCTCGTCGAAGACGCCGATGATGGCCTTGTCCGCGAGGATCTGGGCGGCCAGCGCCCGGCCCAGGTCGCGCTCCGCGCCGGCGGGCAGCTCGGGCAGCGGCCGCACGTGCGAGGCGTCGTGGGTGACCGTGCCGGTCTCGACCCACTCGCGCAGGCCCGCACGGAACCAGTCGTCCGCGAAGTCGACCGACCAGAGCGTCGAGTACGGGGTGCCCATCTTGGTGAGGCCGGCGTTGAGGCCCAGGAGGCCCACCAGTCCCGGCCAGTCGCCGGCGAAGTTCGCCACGGTGAGGATCGGGCCGCGGTGCGTGCGCAGGCCCGCGAGCACGTGGTGGGAGTACTGCCACACGGCCTCGGCCACGATCAGCGGCGCCTCCTCGGGGATGCCCTTGAACACCTCCATGCCCATGCGCTGGCTGGAGATGAAGCCGTGGCCGGTCGCGGGGTCGACCCCGTTGGCACGCACGACGGTCCACCCGAGCTCGGCCATGGCCGCGGTGACCGCCGCCTCCATCGCCTCCTGCGTGGGCCAGCCGGCGGTGTTCGCCGACTCGCGCAGGTCGCCCGAGGCGATGAGGTAGGCGGTCTTCGGCACGAGCGTCGGGCGAGCAGCCGGGGCGGGGAGGGTGTAGGTCATCGCATCTCCTTGCGAGGTGGGCGGGAAAGGGATCGGTCAGTGGCCGTGCTGCTCGGCGGCGAGCTCGTGCACGACGGCGCGGGTGCCCTGGTACAGGCGCAGATAGCGGTCGAAGAGGGTGTCGTATGCGGCGCGCACGGCGGGGTCCGGCTCGATCCGCTCCGCGACCGGGTTCCACTCCCCGATGCGTGGCTCGTCCCCCGCCTCCGCGACGGCCGTGGCGGCCAGGAAGGCGACGCCGTAGCTCGCGCCGATCGTGGTGCCGGGGACCTCCTGGACGAGGCCGGTGGCGTCCGAGACGATCTGCAGCCACAGCCGCCCCTGGGTGCCGCCGCCGACGGCGACGATCCGGCGGATGTCGGCGCCCGCGGCCCGCATCGTCTCCACGTTGTGCCGCACGCCGAGGGCCGTGGCCTCCAGGGCGGCCCGGTACAGCTCGCCGCGGCCGTGGGCCAGGGTGAGCCCGGCGATCACGCCGCGCGCGTCCGGGTCCTGGATGGGGGTGCGCTCGCCGGCGAAGTACGGCAGCATCACGAGACCCCGCGCGCCGGGGCCGGCCGCGGCCGCCTCCGCGAGCAGCTCCGCGTACTCCGTGCCGGTCAGGTCGCGCAGCCACGTCGTCAGGGCTCCCGAGGCGGAGAGCCCGCCGGCGAGGTTGCGGGTTCCGGGGAAGGCGCCGACGGTCGTCCACATGGACGGGGTGCGCAGCGTCTCCTCCCCGGTGGCGACGAGGAACATCGTCGTGCCGTACATCAGCATGAGGTCGCCCGTGCCGTGCGCCCCGACGCTCACCGCCTCGGACCACGCGTCGATCGTGCCGATGATCACCGGGGTGCCGGCGGGGATGCCGGTGAGCTCCTCCGCCTCCGCGGTGACCCGGCCGCCGATCTCGCCCGCCCAGCCGAGGGCGGGCTGCTCGATGCCCGTCGCGAAGCGGTCCCACCAGGGGGTGTGCCACGCCTCCCCTTCGATGTCGTAGAGGGGAGAGACCTGGCTGGCGGACTGGTGGTCGAGGCGATACGCGCCGGTGAGGCGGCGCAGCAGCCAGGAAGCCGGCATGAACAGGCGGCGCGCACGGGCGTACGCCTCCGGCTCCTCCTCGGCGATCCAGGCGATCTTCGGGCCGCCGGCCTGGGTCGTCAGCGCGGACCCCCCGACGCGGGTGATCTCCTCCTCGCCGAGCTCCCCGGTGAGCCGGGCGATCTGCGCGGTGGCGCGGGTGTCCACGCCGTAGAGGATCGCCGGGCGCACCGGCACGTCGTCCTCGTCGGCGAGCATCACGCACGGACCCATGCCGCTCACGCCGACGGCCACGATCTCGACGTCCGGGACGGCTCGGTGAAGCTCCTGCGCGATCTGGCAGAACTCCTCCCACCAGACCGCGCCGTCCATCTCCACCCAGCCGGTGCGCGGTCGGCTCACCTCATGCGCTCGGGTGGCGGAGGCCAGCACCGTCCCGTCCAGGCCGGCGAGCACACCCTTGCTCGAGGAGGTCCCGATGTCGACGCCGATCGTCGCGCGCATGCCTCTTCCTCATCTTTCTTGCTGTCGTGGCCGCCTCGCCGTCTCAGGGAGTCGGCCGATGCGCGGCGCCGGAAACAGGCGGATAGCCCGAGATCAGGACGTTAGCATTCGCATCGTCCTGATCTCGGGCGACCTGCCTGATCTGGGGCAGGCGAGCCTTCGGTCGACGGGCCTCCGCTCGACGAGCGTCCGCTCGACGAGACCGTTCAGCAGTAGACGGAGACGACGCGGGCGACCTCGCCGCGGTGCGCCTCATCCGGCTCCGCGAGCGCCATCCGGCAGGAGGCGTCGGTCACGCCCAGCAGGCGGTACGCCTCCTTCATCCTCGGCATGTCGCCGCCGATGACGCTCACCACCTCGTCGACGGCGCGCTGCGCCGCGGCGATCGCGTCGGCGTCGCCCGAGCGGCCGGCGTCCGCGAGGGTGCGGAACGGACCCGGCGTCACCGAGGAGACGCCCGAGACCACGCCCTGGGCCCCCACGCCGGCCGCGGCGATGAGGTCGCGGTCGGCACCGGTGTACAGCTCGAAGTCGGCCGGGACCGCAGCGCGGTAGGCCGCGAGCTCGTCGAGGGAGAGCTCGCTGACCTTCGCGCCGACCACGTTCGGCAGCTCTGCCAGCTGCGCCAGCAGAGCCGGGGAGACCGGGTTGCCGCTGCGCGCGGGGTAGATGTACACGTACACCCGGGCGTCTGCGCCGGCGGCCTCGGAGATCGCCCCGTAGTAGGAGATCATCGACGCGTCGGTGGCCGGCATGTAGTACGGCGTGAGCGCCGCGAACTCGCGGGCGCCGAGCTCGCGGGCGATGCGGGTCAGACGCACCGCCTGGTACGTGCTCGGCTGCCCGACGTGGATGACCACGCGCATCTTCCCGGAGAGCTCGGCGAGCGCCGCCTCCACGAGCGCGGTGAACTCCGCCTCGTCGATCGAGGGGAACTCGCCCGTCGTGCCCAGCACGAAGGCACCCTCGTTGCCGGACTGCCCGACGTAGCGGAAGATCGCGCGCGAGCCCTCCAGGTCCAGCGATCCGTCGCGGTGGAACGCGGTGGGGATCGCGGTGAGGATGTCGAAACGGGGTGTCACGGTTTCTCCTTCTTGAGGGTGTCGTCGCCCTCGTCCTGCTGGCGGACGGTGGCGGTGAGCAGGGTGGAATCGGCGGCGAGCTCCTCGCGCGCATCCGAGAGCTGCTCGAGGCTGTCGGTGTCCAGCACGGACTCCAGCAGCGCCTGGTCGGCGGCGTCGGGCTCGATCCGGGCGCGCTTCTTCCGCGGCCCCCGGGCGGCACGGATCGCGGGGAGCACGATCGAGATGACCGCCAGGGCGAGCAGGATGAGCGCGATGGGGCTCACGACCTCGAAGAACGGCTTGGTCGGCAGGATCGCCATCGTCCGCGCGAGGTTCTCCTCGGCGAGCGGGCCGAGCAGCAGACCCAGCACCACGGGGCCGGCGGGCACCTGCATGCGCTTGAGCAGGACCCCGATCACCCCGAAGACGAGCATCGTGATGACGGTGGAGATGCTGTTCGACGTGGCGTAGGTGCCGATGATGCAGAAGATGAGGATGCCGCTCCACAGGTACGGCTGCGGCACGTCGAGCAGCTTCACCATGCCCTTCATGCGCACGAGGCTGAGGCCCAGCGAAAGCAGGGTGGCCACGAGCATGATGCCCACGATCGAGACGACCAGGTCGGGGCGGTTGGTGAACAGCGTGGGGCCGGGGGTGATCCCCCAGATGATCATCGAGCCGATCATCACCGCCATCACCGAGTCCCCGGGGATGCCGAGAGCCATGGTGGTGGTGAGCGATCCGCCCAGGGTCGCGCTGGAGGCGGTGTCGCTCGCCGCGACGCCCTCGATGGACCCCTTGCCGAACTTCTCCGGATGCTTGGAGGCCCGTCGCGCCTGCTCCCAGCCGATGAGGCCGGCGATGTCGCCGCCCGCGGCAGGGATGAGGCCGACGCCGAGTCCGACCGCGCCGCCGACGGCGGTCGCCCGCCCGCTCTGCTTCAGCTCCTTGCCCGTGGGCCACCAGCGGCCGAGGCTGGAGATCGGTCGCACCTTCGAGGCGCGGTGGGTGAGCAGCTGGTCGAACAGCTCGGCGATGCCGAAGAGGCCGATGATCACCGCGATGAAGTTCACGCCCTCGACGAGCTCGAGGACGCCGAAGGTGAAGCGCTGGTCCGCGGTCGCCGCATACGTGCCGACGGTGCCGAGCATGAGGCCGAACAGGCCCGCCAGGATGCCCTTGAGCATCGACTTCGACGAGATGCCGATCATGATCGCGATGCCGAAGACCACCAGGGCGAACAGCTCGGGCGACTTGAAGTAGTCGCGGGCGAAGCTGGCGATCGGGACCGCGGCCACGGCGAACAGCACGAGCGAGGCGAGGATGCCGACGGCCGAGACCATGGCCGAGATCGTCAGCGCCAGGCCGGCCTTGCCCTGCTTGGCCATCGGATAGCCGTCGAGCGTCGTCGCGATCGAGGCGGGCGTTCCCGGCGTGTTGATGAGGATGGAGGGCACCCGGTCGCCGAAGTTGGCGGCGACGTAGATGGTGAGCAGGACCGCGAGGCCCTGCACGGGCTCGAGGGTCATGGTGAAACCGGCGGCAAGCGCGACGGCCATCGTCGCGGTGATGCCGGGGAAGGCGCCGACCATGAATCCGAGGACCAGGCCGATGCCCATGTACATGAGGATCGAGACGTCCATCAGCGATCCGAGGCCTTCGACGAAGGGGTTCATAGCGGAATCCTCAGGAGCAGGCCGAACACGACGTAGATGAAGGCCGTCAGCACGACCGTGTAGATCACCAGGCTCAGCCAGCGGCGGTGCCCGTACACGAGCATGAGCGCGGCGACGAGCAGGGCCGCGGCGATCGGGAAGAGCTCGATGCGGTAGCGGAAGAGCACGACCGATCCCACCGACCACAGCGCGACGAAGGCTCCGGAGATGAGGAGGGTGACGACGACGCGCCGCACACCGCCGGCCTGGATGCGCTCCAGGTCCTCACGGCCCTGCGCGGGGCGGGTGATCGCCACCACGAGGAGGCACACGGCGACCACGACGGCGGAGACGCCGATGAGCATCGGCCAGAAGCGGGCGTCGATTTGACCGGGTGCGGCTTCCCTGCGCAGGGGAATCTGCGTGCCGAGGAAGAGGTAGCCGGAGGAGAACGCCAGGGCGATCGCGGCGAACGCGATCTCCAGGGGGCGAGAGGGCCTGGCGGACTGATACTCGTCGGCAGGCGCCGCGTCGGACTCGCCGAGCGCGGCGCCCTGCGGAATGACTTCGGGGGTGGACATCATCATCCTTCCGACTCGGGCCGGGGCGGATGCCCCGGCCCGAGAACGGTATCTCAGCCCAGCAGATCCTGGAAGAGCGCGAACTGCTCGTTCACGAAGGTCGTGACGTCCGCGGAGTTGCGGTAGATCACGAGGTTGCCGGCGCTCTCCTGGAAGTCCTGGTAGCCCTTCGAGTCGACGGCGGTCTTCACGGCCGCCTCGAGGGTGGCGTGCACGTCGGCAGGCAGGCCCTTCGGGGCGTAGATGCCGCCCCAGCCGCCGAAGAGGACCTCTTCGCCGATGGCCTCCTTGACGGTGGGCACGTCCGGGGCGTCGCGGTGGCGCTCGTCGTGCATCACGGCGAGGATGCGCACGGCGTCGCCCTGGGCGAGGGCCTCGCCCATGCCCGAGACGGCCGCCACGGTCTCACCCGAGGCGGCGGCGCTGACGGCGGTGGCGCCGCCGTCGTAAGGCACGGGGGTGACGGTCACGCCGGCCGCGTCGGCGAAGCCGAGCGAGGCGGCCTCCCAGATGGAGCCCGCACCCGAGTTGGCGATGGTGACCGCACCGGACTTGGCCTGGGCCACCAGCTGCTCGAGGGTCTCGATGCCGCTGTTCGCCCCGACCGTGATGACGCCCGGCGCGAGCATGATCTGACCGAGCAGATCGTAGTTCTCCGGCAGGACGTTGGCGCCCTGCGTGGTGTTCAGCATGGCGATCTCGACCGGGAAGAAGCCGATCACATAGCCGTCGGCCGGCTGCGCGCCGACGTACTCCATGGCCAGGGCGCCGGCCGCGCCGGGCATGTTCTCGGGGATGATCGAGACGCCGAGGATCCCCTCGAGCTCGCTCGCGAGCGCGCGGGACGACAGGTCCGAGCCGCCGCCGGGGTTGGCCTGGATGATCAGGCGGATGTCCTTCTCGGGGAAGTTCGACTCGGCGCCTTCCTCGGCGACCTGGGTGCATGCCGAGAGGACGAGGGCGGAGGCCGCTACGGCGGCCAGGGCGGAGGCCGCCCGGGTGAAACGCTTACGAGGCATCGTTGCTCCTCTGACGTGGGTCGACCGTGTTGCCGACCTCGCGAGAGTAACAGTGTTGACTGTTAACAGTCAACGTTTTGTTATCGGAGCGCAATCTTCCGGAAACACCCGCGTGCTATGTCGCAGCGCGCCAGGGCGCGCCGGGGCGCACCTCCGGCCGGCCCCGGACGGGTCGTGGGAGGGGCGGCAGCGCGTCGGCCCTAGTCGGCCGCGACGCGCCCGGACAGCTCGCTGAGCATCCGCGTGCGCGCACCGTCGAGGTGCTCCGTCAGCACGACGGCGGCCTCCTCCGGAGTGCCGTGCCGCATGACCTCCATGAGCCGCTGGTGGTCGGCGGAGGACTCGTGCAGGTCGTCGTCGTGGTTGATCGTCACCTCGAGCAGCGCCGCGAAGGTGGGCAGGTACAGGTTCCACGCCGCCTCGAGCCGGGGATGGTCGGCGAGGGCGTAGATCTGGGAGTGGAAGTCGAGGTCGGCGACGGTGAACGCCGAGTGGTCGGCGACGTCGGCGGCCTCGGCCATCCGTTCGGCCGCCGAGACCAGCGCGGCCCAGCGCTCGTCCTCCTCCACGCGCATCGCCCGCGAGAGGGCCAGGTGCTCCAGCGCGGCGCGCAGGCTGTAGAGCTGGTCGACGTCGTCGCTGCTGAGCCCGACGATGTACACGCCGCGGGGCCGGTGCACCTCGACGAGCTTCTCGAAGCTCAGCTGCGTGAGCGCATCGCGGACGGGCCCGCGGCTCACCTCGAACTCGTCGGCCAGCGCCTCCTCCGTCAGCCGCGCGCCGGGAGCGAGGTCACCACGCACGATGCGGCGCCGGAGCACTCCGGCCACCTGCTGGCCGAGCGACTCCCCGCGGTGGACCTTCTGCGTCACGGCACCTCCTGTTGACAGTCAACAGGATACAACTGCAGCGCCCGCCGTCCACAGATCCGCGAATCCTCCGGTTGCCCCCGGTCGCAAGGCGACCGCTCACTGCCCGTCGCCGCGCTCCGGCCCGCCCGGGCGCCAGAGCACGATCTCCGCCGAGCGCCGCACCCGGCGGCCCACGGGGATCCGCACGGCCGGGCCGGTGGGGCCTGCGGCGAAGACCTGCACGCCGGGCCGGTTCGCCCGCTCCTCGCGCAGGTCCGCCTCCAGCTCGCCCACCCGGCGGCGCAGCCGCCGCACCTCGTCCTCCAGGTCGAGCAGGCGTGCGATCGCCGGCAGGCTCATCCCCTCGCTGGAGAGCTGGGCCACCTCGCGCAGCTGCTCGATGTTGCGGGGCGAGTAGCGCCGGGAGCCGCCGCGGGTGCGGCCGGGCACCACCAGCCCGATGCGGTCGTACTGCCGCAGGGTCTGCGGGTGCATCCCCGCCAGCTCCGCCGCGATGGCGATGGCGAACACCGGGGCGTCGGGATCGATCCGTCCGTCGCTCATGCCCTCACCTCGCTTCGTCAATCCCCGCACGACGTCCCCAGAACAGGAGGAGTGCCCGAGAACAGGACGATCCTGATGGAATCGTCCTGTTCTCGGGCGGATGTCCTGCGCCCGGCACATGCCTGCGGCGCATCATCAGCCCCGGGCCCTGCTGAGCAGCTCCGCACGCGGGTTCTCCTTCGGCTCCACCTCGCGGAAGCGCTCCAGCGCCTCGCGCGCCGCGCCGTCAAGGTGGGAGGGGACGGCGATCTGGAGCTCGGCCAACAGGTCGCCGGTGCCCTTCTTGGTCTCGACCCCGCGCCCCTTCACCCGCAGCACGCGCCCGGAGGGGGTGCCGGGGGCCACGCGGAGCTTCACCGGATCGCCGCCCAGGGTGGGCACCTCGATGGTGGCCCCGAGGGCCGCCTCGGTGAAGCTGACCGGCACCGTCACCCGCAGGTTCAGCCCGTCCCGGGTGAACACGGGGTGCGGACGCACCGTCACCTGCACGACGATGTCGCCGGGGTCCCCGCCGTCGGGCGAGGGCCGGCCGCGGCCGCGCAGACGGATCTTCTGCCCGTCGGCGACTCCGGCGGGGATCTTCACCTTGAACGGCTTGCCGTCCTCGCCCTGCAGCGAGATGGTCTCGCCCTG
>JBEBWQ010000087.1:0-9152 GCA_040392075.1 Microbacterium sp. | reverse complement strand
GGTGTGCGCGGTGCCGCCCCACAGTTGCGGCACCGCGCATCCGCCCCGTCAGGAGGCCGGGTGGACGTCCTGTGGACGCAGCCAGTCATCCGGCCGCGGAACCCAGGTCAGGTCCGCCGCGTGCGCATAGGTCTGCGGCTGCGGGAACAGCCACAGCATCTGCGCCCATTCGTGCGAGCGCTCCACGGCTTTGCGCGTCGCGTCGATCTGCTCCTCGACCGTGGGCGCCGCGTCGATCGCGTCGACCAGCTCGTCGTAGACGGGGTCGTTCGCATGGTTCTGGACGAACCCGGTCTTGAAGTAGCCGAGGATCTGATAGTTCGAGTTGTCGCCCGACGAGTAGCCCACGAAGGTCGAGGTCGGACCTTCCTCGCTGCCGGCGCTCTTCACCCACGCGGACCACTCGAGGACGTTGAAGTTGACGGTGACACCGATCTCCGCCAGTTGCTGCTGGATGGCCTGCGCCGTCAGCTCCACGCCCACGTAGGAGCCCGGCGAGTAGTCGAGGTCGAACACGAGCGGGTTCGACTCGTCGTAGCCGGCCTCTGCCAGCAGCTCCTTCGCCTTCTCCGGATCGTACGGGTACGCCTTGAGGGACGGATCGAACCCGGAGTAGAGCTCGTTGATGATCTGCCCCTTCGAGGGCTCGACCAGGCCCTTCAGGACGGACTGCGCGATCGCTTCCTTGTCCACCGCATAGTTCAGCGCCAGCCGCACCTGCTGATCGTCGAACGGCGGCCGGAGGGTGTTGAAGCGCAGGACCTGGTTGCGGTTGCTCTCGATCGATCCGACGACGAGGTTCGAGGCGCCCTCGATCAGGGCGAGGTCCTGGGGCTCGAGCACGATCGACAGATCGATCTCGCCGGTCTGCAGCGCGGCCAGACGACCGGCCGCGGTGGGGATGACGACGTAGCGCGCGTTTTCGAAGTCCGGCGCCGTGCCGTGGTAGGAGTCGTTGCGCGTGAGCACCACCTCGGCCTGGGGGTCGTAGCTCACGACGGAGTAGGGACCGCTCGCGTTCGCCGTCGTCTTCGTGTCGTTCCCCGGGTCCTGGGCCCAGACGGGGTCGATGAAGTAGAAGGTCGTCAGCTTCCGCGGCAGCTCGAGGAACGGCTTGCTCGTGCGGATCACCACCGTGGTCGGGTCGATCGCCTCGGCGTCGGTGACCGCGGAGAGCGTCGCCAGGCTCGCCGTCTTGTTCCCGATCACGTCGTTGATGTTCCAGGCCACGACATCCGCGTCGAGCGGATCGCCGTTCTCGAAGGCCACGTCGTCCCGGAGGGTGAAGGTCCAGCTGAGGCCGTCCTCCGCCTGCTCCCAGGCGGTGGCGATGTCTCCGACCACCTCGAGCTCGGGATCAATCGTGGTCAGCGACGAGTAGACCGCGCTGTGGAGGCTGGCGTCGAGCCGGATCGAGCCGCCGTCTCGCGGATCGAGGCTGGAGACCAGCGGACCCGGGAGGGCGATGGTGATCGTGTCACGGCCGGATGCGGACGCGGACGTGGTAGCCGAGGGCTCCGCGCCTGAGGCGCATCCCGCGAGGGCGAGCGCCGCGGCGAGGGTGACAGCCACGCCCGCGAGGGGCCTTCCGCCTCGCCGACGCGATGGTGTGCTGTGCATGAGATGTTCCTGCTTTCTCTGGGAGGGGTGTCTCGGGGGATCAATGGAGCGCGAACTCCGGGAACCGTGGCGCGGCGGAGAGGAGCTCGGCGGTATAGGGGTGCTCCGGCTCGGTGAAGACCTCCTCGGTGGCACGGTCCTCCACGATCTCGCCGTGGCGGAGCACGATGGTCCTGTCGCAGAGCTCGCGGACCACCGCGAGATCGTGGGAGATGAAGAGCAGGGTGAGCCCGCGCTCCTCCGAGAGACGGTGCAGGAGCCGAAGGATCCGGGCCTGGACGGACACGTCCAGGGCCGAGACGGCTTCGTCGGCGACGAGCACCGCAGGGTCGAGCGCGAGCGCGCGGGCGATCACGACCCGCTGACGCTGGCCGCCGGACAGCTGTCCCGGCAGCCGGTCGACGAGCTCGTGCGGCAGACCCACCTCGTCGAGCAGGGAGAGCACCCGTTCGCGCTCGTCCGGTCGGCGACCGTGCTGGACGCGCAGCGGCTCGGCGATCGACGCCCCCACGCGGAGCCGGGGGTCCAGCGCGGAGTACGGGTCCTGGAAGACGAACTGCACCCGCCGCCGCCAGTCGCGCCGTTCGGCGCGCGGGAGCCGGTCGATGGCGGATCCACGGAAGCGGATCGTCCCCCGGTACCCGCGGTCGAGGCCCACGATCGCCCGGGCAAGAGTCGACTTGCCCGAGCCGGACTCACCGACGATACCGACACGCTGGCGGGGGATCACGTCGAAGGAGACGCCCCGCAGCGCGATACGCTCCTGCCGTCTCACCACACCGGGAAACCCGTGGCGGAGCACGAACGTCCGGTGCAGGTCCTCGACGGACACGATCGGCGGCGCCTCCGGGATCGCGTCGGAGGGGGGCGTGGGATCGTCGACCCGCGGCACCGCCTGGATAAGGTCGCGCGTGTACGCCGAGCGCGGAGCACCGAGCACCTCGGTCACGGCTCCCCGCTCTTCCACGAGGCCGGCTCGGAGCACCGCGACGCGCTGGGTGCGCTCGGCGATCACGGCCATGTCATGGCTCACGAGCAGCACGCCCAGGCCGCGCTCCTCTCGGAGACGGTCCAGCAGATCGAGGATCCCGGCCTGCACTGTGACGTCGAGCGCCGTCGTGGGCTCGTCCGCGATGAGCAGCCGCGGTTCGCGTGCCAGGGCCAGCGCGATCACGACCCGTTGCGCGAGACCGCCGGAGAGCTCGTGCGGGAAGTCGAGGAGCCGATCCGCGGGACTCGGGATGCCGACGTCCCCGAGGAGCTGGATCGCCTGCCGGTTCGCGACCCCCCTTCCCAGCCCGGGGAGCGCCTCGCGCAGCTGCGCACCGACGGTGAGCCGCGGGTTCAGCGCGGTCGTCGGGTTCTGGAACACGACGCCGATCCGCTCCGACAGGAACCGGCGCCCCTCCCATCCGGCGAGGGCGAGCAGATCTGTGCCGTCGAGCCGGATGCTCCCCTGCTCGACGAAGGCTCGTTCAGGCAGCAGTCCGGCCACGGCCATCGCCGAGAGGGTCTTACCGCTGCCGGACTCTCCGACGAGTCCGACCGTCTCATTGCGGCCCACCTCGAACGACACCCCGTTGACGGGTGTCGCCGAGCTCCCGGCGAAACGGATCACCAGGTCGTCCACGGTCAGCAGGCTCATGCGATGCCCCTTCGGTCGAGTGCACGCAGCGAGTAGCGCTCAGCGAACCAGTCACCCAGCAGCTGGGAGCCGATGAGGGTGAGGAAAAGGAACACGCCCGGCACGATGGAGAGCCACCAGGCGCCGGCGAGCTGGGTCTGTCCGGCGGCGACCATCGCGCCCCAGTCCGGCGTGGGCGGGGGGACACCCAGCCCGAGGAATCCGAGGCTGGCGACCACCAGCACGCTCGTCGATATGCCGAGTGTGAGGTTTACCAGAACGATGGGGAGCATCCCGGGCAGCAGGTGGCGCAGGATGACCCGGGGAGCGCGTCCGCCGGCGAGCTGGGTCGCCTCCACGTATCCGGCGCTGCGGGTGCCCAGAGCATAGGAGCGCGCGATGCGGAAGCTCCCGGGCCAGGCGGCGAGGATGAGGACGAGGATCAGCACCGGGATGCTGTTGCCGATGAAGGCGAGGACCAGGATGGCAAGGAGCATGGCCGGGATCGACAGCTGGATGTCGGCGAGGCGACCCAGCACCTGGTCGAGCCAGCCGCTCGCGTAGCCGGAGAGCAATCCGATCAGCACGCCGATCGCCGTGGAGGCGACGGCGGTGATCACCGCGATGATCAGCGAGACGCGTCCGCCCCAGAGGGCCCTGCTCAGGATGTCCCGCCCGAGCCCGTCGGTGCCGAGGAGGTGCCCGCCGGTGAGCGGCGGCTGCAGTGGCGCCCCGAGGTCCTGCGCCGAGGGGTCGAACGGAGAGATCCAGGGTGCGAGGATCGAGAGCAGCACGATCCCGCCCAGGATGACGGCGCCGGCGATCCCGAGCGCCGCGGAGGACCTCCGGTCGGGGCGGGAGCGTGAGGCGGCCGCGTCGGTCCTGGCGGCGACGGTGCTCATGACGCCGCGATCCGAGGGTCGAGAAAGGCGGCGGCGATGTCCACGATCAGGTTGATGATCGCGAAGGCGGTCGCCACGACGAGGATGCCCGCGAGCACCACGGGGAAGTCGCGTGCGGTGATCGCGCCGACGATCAACTGACCCACGCCGGGCCAGGCGAACAGCGTCTCGGTGACGACCGCGCCGCCGAGCAGTGCACCGGTGACGATGCCGATCACGTTCAGCACCGGCACCAGCGCGTTCACCCCGACGTGGCGGACCTGGACGAGGCTCTCCCGGACGCCCTTCGCTCGCGCGGTGCGCACATGGTCGTCCCCCGCTGCCGCGAGGATGCTCGCGCGGTAGACGCGGGTGATCGTCGGAGCGGTGAGGGCGGCGAGGGTGATCGCCGGCAGGATCAGGTGTTGCAGGTCGCCCCCGCCCCCACTGGGCAGCCACCGTAGGGTGACCGCGAACACGAGCACGAGCGTGATTCCGAGGATGACCGGGGGCAGCGCATCCACCACGATCGCGATGAGCAGCGGGAGCCGGCGGCGCAGCGGCGTCCTCGCCGTCGCGGCGAAGAAGCCACCGACGAGTCCGAAGAGCACGCCGAGACCGAGACCGGTCAGCGTGAGCACGGCGGTGGCGCCGAGCCGCTGGAAGACGAGGTCGAGCGCGGGGACGTGCGAGCGGAACGAGGCCGGGATCTGGCCCGTCAGCACTGTCCCCAGGAAGTGGAAATACTGCTCGATCAGCGGCCGGTCGAACCCGAACTGGGCGCGGGCCGCGTCGATCTGGATCTGATCCGCGTCGAGCGGGACCAGGAGCCGGGTGGGATCTCCGCTGGCCTGGAGGGCGAAGAACACGATGGTGAACGCCCCCCACACGGCGATGATCGCGCCGAGCAGGCGCAGTGCGATGTACCGCGCGGAGACCGGCCAGCGGAATCGGCGCGGCCTCACCTCGGCGCCCCTCTCGCCCACGGGGACCGGAGCCGGCGTGATCGTCACCGCGGTCATCGCGGCGCTCCCACGGGCTCGCGCCGCCAGCCGAGGGCCGGCGCCACCGCGGTGGCGAGGAGTTCGAAGGAGCGCTCGATCTCGGCACGGGAGGGGTACGCGGGCTGGTGCTGGACGATCAGCTCGTCGGCGCGGGCGAGCACGGGGTCTGCGGAGAGGCTCGCGAGAACGTCGTCGACCGTGCCCACGTGCGCGTTGCTCAGCGCGACGAGGTCCTCGTCGTCGTGCCCGCCGCCGGCGCCAGAGCCCCACGTGCCCCGGTAGCCGTCCGCGATCTCCGCGGCCAGCGACGCTCGGCGGGCAGGATCGTCGAGCACGACGACCGTCCGGGAGAGAACCACGCGCGACCGGTGTCCGCCGGACCGGATCCCCTCCTCATAGGCATCGATGAGGCCGAGCTGGATCGGAGCGGAGGGCGCGAAGGGATGACCGACCGCGACGCGGGACAGGAGCAGACCGTTGCCCCGCACTCCCACGCTCCGGGCGGCCTCCGGGGTGGAGGGGGATTCCCAGACTCGATCCCGCAGGCCGGGCGCGGGCGGGTGGAGACGCGTCCCGCCCTCGGTGAGCGACCTGCCCTCGAGCGCATCCAGGAGAAGGGGGACCCCGGTGTCGTAGTGCGTCCGGCGATCCTCGAGAGCGCGGCCGAACAGCCGGAACTCGTCGGCGGAGAGATGGCCGGTGCCGAGTCCCAGCTGCAGACGGCCGGGGTGCAGCGTCTCGAGCACTGCGGCGTCCTCGGCGACGCGAAGGGCATTGTCGATGGAGAGCGTCGCAACGGCTGTGCCGATGCCGATGCGCGCAGTCCGCTCGGCGAGCGCGGTGAGGAACACGAACGGAGAGGGAACACCACCGACGTGACCGAAGTGGTGCGTCGCGACCCAGGCCGTGTCGTAGCCGAGATGCTCGGCGAGGCCGTAGAGTGCAAGTCCCGCGGGATACGGGTCCGCGCCCCCGATCGGCTCGATATAGCTGAACAGGCCGAGCCGCTGCAGCCGGGCGCTCATGCCCGTGCCGCCGCGTCGGAGCTGACGCCGAGCGCCTTCGAGGCCTCCCCGCCGTAGATCCGCTCGATCTTCACGCGAAAGACGGCGCGGTCGACGATCGGGAGGCGTTCCAGCTCCTCCGGCGTCGACTCGAGCCCGAAGATGTCGTAGATCTCGAGAATCTCCTGCCACACCGGATCACCGGGCTCCTCCGCGACCGGGCTGATCTCGACCGTGCCCTCGGCGACGGCCCAGGTACGGAAGTCCGCACTGGTCACGTGGAGACTCGCCCGCGGGTCGCGGCGCAGATTGACCGCTTTGGCCCGGAATCCGGCGGCGAGGAAACGCGCCACCCCTGTCCGCGGGTCGTAGGTGTAGCTGATGTTCGACAACTGCGGACGCCCGTTCCTGCGGACGGTGGCGAGCACCGAGCCGCGGCGCTCCGCCAGGAGCGTCCACAACGCGTCGACGGTGAGGGACCCGCTCATGCCCGTACCGCCTCGTCGTTCGAGTTGATGCCGAGCGCCTTCGAGCCCTCGCCGCCGTAGATCCGCTCCACGCGCAACCGGAGGATCGAGCGGCCGATGATCGGGTACGCCTCGAGGTGCTCGGGGGTCGCCGGCGCGCCGATCGCCTCGTAGAACTCCGTGAGGATCTCGTCGTAGACCTCCTCGCCCGGTCCGACCGCGGGCTCGGAGATCGTGACCTCGCCCTCGGCGACGACCCAGGTCCGGAAGTCCGGGCTCGTCACATGGAGGCTGGCCCGCGGGTCACGGCGCAGGTTGCGGGTCTTCGCCCGGAAGTCGGCCGCAATGAATCGGGCGACCCGCAGCTCCGGGTCGTACACATAGCCGATGTTCGACAGCTGCGGACGCCCGTTGCTGCGGATCGTGGCGAGCACTCCTTCGCCACGGGTCTCAAGCAGCCTCCAGAGGATCGGCAGAGTGAGAGTGTCCGACATTTTATCGTCCTTCGCATCGATGTGAACGGCTGCTCCGGCAGATATGTCGAGCAGCGGGTACGGGCCAGCGTAGGAGCGCGCTGCGCGGCGGCCGATCAACGGCTGTAACCGCTGGAAATGATGAGACGCTTGCCGCAATAGACGGCTTGTCCGTTCACTCCACGCAAGATGAACAAGCGCTCTGGATGGAGGCGACAACCCTCTGGAACCAAGGTCGAGGTCTTTCAGACGGCCGCGCGGAGGCCGCGAAGATCGGCGGATACGCCAGACCGGACGCCCGAACACCAGATCATCGGACACGCGCCGCAGACTCGATCCCGGGCCACGCGGGCTTCGACATCGTCATCGATGGAGGCCGCCCGCATCGCCGTCGCGGTCACGACGTGTCGTCGGATCGAAGGCGCCTATCGCAGGGCGGAGGACGAAGAAGGCCGAGAAGAAGCGCACGCGCCGCGAGAAGAAGGATCACCGGGCGACGGGCACTCCCGTCCACCGAGGCGCCGCGCCCGCCGAGAGTCGCCGGCTCCCCCGCGCATCACCGGAGCCGCCGCCACGGCTCGGCCGCGACGACGACCGAGACGATGCCGATGGCGACCATCGAGACGAGCTGCCATGTCGCGGGGCCGGCAGCCGTCGGCCAGAGCACATCGATGACCGCCGACGCCATCAGCTGGCCGAGCACGACGCCGAGGCCGAGCAGCAGAACGCCGATCCGGGCGACGAGCACGACGCTGAGCAGGATGTAGACGACTCCCAGCACGCCGCCGAGGGCCATCCAGGGCTGCAGGTCCACCGTGCGGGGCAGGCCTCCGACGAGCACCGTCACCACCGCCACCAGCAGCACCACCAGAGTCCCCACGAAGAAGCTCACCAGCGTCGCGACCAGGGGGGACCGCAGGCGCTGCCCGAGCCGCCCGTTGGCCGCCTGCTGCCAGGCGATGCCCACACCGGTCAGGAACGGCATCACCAGCATCCACAGCGGCGCGTCATCGAGCGTGCTGCCGCCCAGGGAGATCGCCGCGGCCACCAGCGCCAGCCCTCCGCCGGCCACGCGAGCCATCGTGACGGGGACGACGCCGGCGGGTCCGACGCCGAGCCGGTCGAGGATCAGGCCGTTCAGCGTCTGGCCGGCCACCACGCCGACGGTGAACAGGGAGACGCCCAGAAGACCCGCGGTCAGCCCCTGGGTCATGACCGTGAGGCCCCCGCAGACTCCCCCGACCAGCATCCACAGCGGGACGGTCCGGGCGCGGAGCCCGTGCACCAGCCGGCGGAGACCCTCGCGCCCCATGGGCAGGAACGCGACGACGACGAGGAGCAGGATCACGCCGGTCCCGTTGGAGACGAGCCCGGCCACCACGCCGTTGTCCAGCTGCGCCCCGAGCACGCCGTTGACGCGCGCCTGGATCGCCGTGAGGATCCCCACCGAGGCCGCTCCGCCCAGCGCCACCACCGGAGGCAGCCTCCGCACTGATCCGCTCATCTCCAGCGACGCTACCAGAGCGGATGGTGCCGGCCCGATCACGACTGCCAAGCAGGGCAGGAGCGTCGCCGTCGAGCAGGGGGAGGCGCTCGATGACGAGCAGCCCGGGGAGACGCTCCTCTCGCGAACGCTCGGGACGACCTTCCGGGAGGGCCGGATCTTCCCGCGCGACGTGCGGCGTCTCCGTGGCGTCATCGCCCACGATCTGCGCTCCGGGTGCGCCAGCTCTTCGGGCCGGCGCACGGACAGGCTCGACAGTCCTGGAGAGAGCCTTCAGGGGATCACCCGTCGCCGTGTGATGAGGACAGCGGCGTGGGCGGTACCGCTTGTCGCGGCTACGGCAGCGGCGCCGATGTCCGATCGAGCCGAGGACGGGACTCGAACCCGTAACCCCCGTATGACAAGTACGCTCGACATCCGATTGAGCCGACTACGGGACTCGAACCCGTAACCCCCGTGTGACAAGTACGCTCGACATCCGATTGAGCCGACTACGGGACTCGAACCCGTAACCCCCGTGTGACAAGTACGCTCGACATCCGATTGAGCCGACTACGGGACTCGAACCCGTAACC
>JBEBWQ010000086.1:0-9293 GCA_040392075.1 Microbacterium sp. | reverse complement strand
GGGGGGGGCCTTGGGGAGTACCCGGCGGGCCGGGTTATTCGCCTCTCCCGTTTCACTGTGTTGGGTTTTCCGGGGGTTACACCTACTTATGGTGCGACGGGAGTGTTGTGGGGAGGCCCGCTCAGTACCCGGCGAAGGCGTCGGTCCTGATCGACCGGGCGCGCTGCAGGGCGGGGGCGAGGTCGGCGATGAGGCGCGGGGGCCCCGAGACGAGGGCGCGTCGGGCGGCGAGGTCGGGGACGGCCCGGGCGAGCGCCGCCGCGTCGATCCGCTCGCCGATCCATCGCCAGTGCGCGGGGAGCCGGTCGGGCTCGTCGGGGGTGAAGACGATCACCGGCACGCCTGAGCCGGCGATCTCGCTGCGGAACGCCAGCTCCGACGCCTGGGCGGCGACGTAGACGAGCACGGCATCCGCACCGCTGCCGCGTCCGGCGGCGTCGGCGAGCTGCGACACGAACGGCGTGACGCCGATCCCCGCGGCGACCATCAGCACCGGCTCCCGCCCGGGGAGGGTGAAGTCGCCCCACACGCCGGTGGCGGACACTGCGCCGCCCGGTTCGAGACCGCCGAGGGCGCGCTTGTAAGTGGAGACCGCGGCGCCGTTCTCGCGGTACGCGAGACGCACGAGCGGGAGCTCGGCCGGAGCGGAGACGATGCTGAACTCGCGGCGCGTGCCGCGGGCGTCCGGACGGGGATGCGGCACGTCGAGCTCGAGATACTGCCCCGGCAGGAACCGCATCGGCCCTTCCGCGCGGAAGGTGACCTCGCACACGGTCGGGGTGACCCGACGGCGGTCCACGAGGACGAGCCGCAGTCCCGGCCGGGCCGCGAGGGCGAAGGCGACGAGGTTGCCGACCAGCAGCGCCCGCTCCTGCCCGAGGCTCATCAGGCCCAGGTCGATCGGCCAGCCGGCGAGCACGCCGACGACCACGGCGACCAGCAGCTGCTGGCGGTGCCGCGGTGGGAGGGTCAGCGGCTCGGAGAGCATGAACGCCCCCAGGAAGAGGTACGGCGACGAGACGGCGATCGACAGGAGCACGAGGCCCGGGTCCACGGCGATCCCCGCGGCCTGGTACTGCACGAGGGTGCGCACGAGGCCGACCGCGATGGCGACGACCAGGAACAGGGCGGCGACGCGCACCTTCTCCGTGCGCAGCAGCACGGCCAGCCCGACGAGGATCACGGGTGCGGCCAGGAGCGGGGTGCCCACCCACCAGGCCGAGGCGCCGAGCGCCGGGAGCCAGACGCTCACCACGGTGAGCGCCGCGGCACCGGCTGCGGCGGGGTTGAGCACGTGGCGTCCGCGCCAGGTCAGCAGGTGTTTCGACGCGACGGCGATCATCCCGGCCAGTGCGATGCCGACGAGCCCGAGCGGATCCGTCGTCGGACGGAGCACGAACAGCAGGATGTGCGCGGTGATGAGCGAGGACTCCAGGCGCACGGGGATCCCGCGGAGCCGCCGGAGGAGGAGATCCACGCCCACGCAGGCCACGACGAGCACGGCGAGCGCGGCCAGGAGCGCGAGGGGACCGGCGACGAGGTCGCCGGTGAAGGAGAGCGCGAACGCGTACGCGGCGAGGAGCCCGAGGCCCAGCAGCGTGAGGCGGTACATCGAGAGACGCCCGAGGACGGCGGTCAGGCGACTGTGTCCGGCCGCGACGAGCGCTCTCATGCGAACAGCTCCGCCGCGCAGCCGGCAGACCACTCCCGGCGCCCGTCGGTCGTCATCCGGACCCAGGACACGCCCCAGTCGTGGGCGAGCCGGGGGCCGCCGTCGAAGAAGAGGGCCGTGGCGATCGCATCGGCCCGGAGCGCGGATCCGGCGACGGCCCAGGTCGCGGCGATGGTGTCGACGGGGTGCCCCGTGCGGGCATCGAGCACATGGTGCAGGCTGTCGCCCCACGCGCGGCGGTTGACCGCTGAGGCGCAGAGAGCCGCGTCGGTCACCTCCCACACGCCGATCGCGCGAGTGGGGTCGAACGGGTGCTCCAGGGCGATCCGCTCCGTGCCGCCGCGCACGGCGATGTCGCCGCTCGCGTCGACCACCGCGTCGCGGTCGCCGGCGGTGACGAGCTCCATCACGCGGTCCACGAGGCATCCCTTCCCGACCGCGCCCACGTCGATCGTGGCGGGCTCGGTGAGCGTCAGGGCGTCCTCGGTCCAGGCGATGCGCGTGCGCCAGTCGGCCGGTGCGGCCTCGACGCCGCGGTCGGCGAAGGAGTAGTCCGCGTCGTACCCCCGCCGGGCGAGGGCGCCGCCGACGAGGGGATTGACCCCGCCGCCGGTGGCCGCGTCGAGGGCGTCGTACACCTCGAGCATCGGCACGGTGTCCGGGGGAGCGGCCACCGTGCCCTCGCCACGGGCGAGCGCGCTCACGAGCGAGTCGTCGCGGAAGCGCGACCAGTCGCGATCGAAGGCCTCGATGAGCGCATCCACGGCCGCGCGCGTCGCGGACGGCAGCGCGACGGCGGTGTCGATCCGCCACCGGGTGCCGATCGCCTCGAACTCCCAGCGGACGGTGGTCATGTCAGGCCTTCGCCTGCGTCATGATCTCCGCGATCGCGGCGTTGAACCCGCCGCTGGTCAGGGAGGAGCCGGCGACCCGGCTCACGTCGAGCTCATCGATCCGCTTTCCGACGGTCACCTCGGCGATCCCGCCGATGAACTGGCCCTGGTAGTTCTCGGACTCGCGCCTGCTCGGCTCGCCGGTGACCGTGACCGCGGTGACCACGTCGTCCGTCAGCGTCACGGTGACGCTGATCGTCTCGACGGACTCGGGCGTCGAGTAGGAGCCGTTCGCAGTGTAGGTCCCGTCGGCGTACGTGCCGCCGGAGGCGTCGGCGGTCGGGCTCGCGGCGGCCCCGGGGGCGGAGGCGCTCTGCCCCGATCCGGCCGCCGGTGATGTCGCGCTCGTCTCGGGAGCGCCGGCGGCCCCGCACGCGGTGAGCAGGGCGAGGCCGGTGACGGACGCCACGCCGGCGCCGGCACGGACGGGACGAGATGCGGTGGTGCGGGGGATCATGGGCTCTCTCCTTCTGTGCGGCTCATCGGCCGTGGTTCACGGTATCGATGCGATCGAGGAGCGGACTTGGTCGTTCCTGTGCGTTCCCTGTGAGAGATGCGGGCCTCCGGTGCGTGCGGGAGATTAACACGGCCTGGACGGGGTGGAACGGGGTTCGCAGGGGAGTAAGGTTCTCCTTGGTGAGGAATGCCTCACCTAAATGCTAAGACCAGGACTCCACCGTGCTCGCGACCTTCCTCATCGGCCTCCGCGAGGGGCTCGAAGCCGCGCTCGTCGTCGGCATCCTCGTGGCCTATCTCTCCCGGATGGGCCGTCGGGATGTGCTGCCGCGGCTATGGGCGGGCGTCGGCCTCGCGGTGCTCCTCTCGCTCGTGGTCGGTGCGATCCTCACCTTCGGCGCCTACACCCTCACCACGGCGGCGCAGGAGCTGATCGGCGGCCTGCTGTCGCTCCTGGCCGTGGCGATGGTGACCTGGATGGTCTTCTGGATGCAGAGGGCCGCCCGCACCCTGAAGTCCTCCTTGGAGGGCGAGGTCGATCGTGCCCTGGCCCAGGGCGGGCTGTGGGGGATCGTCGTCATCGGCTTCGTCTCCGTGGTGCGCGAGGGACTGGAGACCACGCTCCTCCTCTGGTCGATGGTGCAGTCCTTCGGCGACGCTCCGAGCGCTCTGCTCGGAGCGCTGCTCGGCCTGGTCGCCGCCGTTCTCCTCGGCGCCCTGCTGGCCCGCGGCGCCGTCCGCCTGAACCTGCGCGTCTTCTTCACCGCCACCAGCGCGTTCCTCATCGTGGTCGCGGCCGGCGTGCTCGCCTACGCCGTCCACGACTTGCAGGAGGCGGGCCTGCCCGGCCCCTTCTCCGGCCTCGCGCCGCTGGACGCCTCCGGCGCGGTCGCCATTGGATGGGCGGGCTTCCCCTTCGGCTGGGCGTTCGACCTGAGCGGAGCGATCGCGCCCGGAAGCGCCCCGGCCGCGCTCCTGCAGGCGACGGTCGGCTTCATGCCGCAGATGACCTGGCTCCAGGTGATCGCCTGGGCGCTCTACGTCCTCGTCGTCGGCGGTCTCTTCCTCCGTGCGCTACGGCGCACCCGCCTCCCCGGGGCCACTGGCCCCGTTCCGGTCGTCGCTCCGTCCGTCGTCCCCGATCCCGTCACCGCCGTCGTGCAGGCCTCTGCTGCGCCGGCGCCGGATCGTCCCTGATCTGCTCCCTTCCCTCCGCACAGCAAGGAAACGCATGAACCCTTCCCGTCCCCTCCGCCCCCGTGCGCTGAGCGCCGTCCTCGCGCTCGGCGTCGCCGGCGTCGCCCTCACCGGCTGCGTCGCCAAGGCCGATGCCACCGCCGACGCCCTGACCGTCTCCTCCACCGACTCCGTCTGCGCGGTCTCGGCGAGCACCGCGGCGAGCGGCACCCTCGCCTTCTCCGTGACCAACTCGGGCTCGCAGGTGACGGAGTTCTATCTGCTCGCCTCCGACGGTCTGCGCATTGTCGGCGAGGTCGAGAACATCGCTCCCGGCGCCAGCCGCGACCTGACCGTGGTCGCCCAGCCAGGCGACTACTTCACCGTCTGCAAGCCCGGCATGATCGGCGAAGGGGTCGGCAGGGCCGCCTTCCGCGTGACCGGCGAGCGGGTGGAGTTGGCCGGTGAGGACGCCGAGCTGATGCAGCAGGCCGTGGCACTGTACGCCGCTTTCGTCAAGGACCAGGTGGGGCAGCTGCTGCCGCAGGTGGCCGAGTTCGCCGATGCCTACGCGGCCGGCGACGACGAGGCCGCCCGGGAGATGTTCCCGAACGTGCGCGCCTTCTACGAGCGCATCGAGCCGATCGCGGAGTCGCTGGGCGACCTGGACCCGAAGATCGACTATCGCGAGGTCGATGCGCGGGCGGAGGAGCTGGCATGGACCGGCTTCCACCGCATCGAGAAGGACCTCTGGGTGCCGGGCGAGGGCGCGCTCAACTCCGATGACTCCTCGGCATGGGAGGACTGGCAGCCCTCGACCCCGGCCGAGCGCCGCGACTTCGCCGACGACCTCGTCGCCAACGTGCAGGAGCTGTACGACTACGTGCACGGCGAGGAGTTCCTCGCGGCCCTCGAGGACCAGGGCGTCGCGGGCCTCTCCAACGGGGCGATCGCCCTGCTGGACGAGGTGGCCACCGGCAAGATCACCGGCGAGGAGGACTGGTGGTCGGGCACCGACCTGTGGGACTTCGCCGCGAACGTCGAGGGCTCGCAGATGGCGTTCTCGCTGGTGCGCGACATCGCCCTGTCCCGCGGTGCGGACGGAGAGGCGCTCGTCGCCGAGATCGACGGGGGCTACACCGCTCTGCAGGCCGGGCTCGACGCCTTCGGTTCGCTGGATCGCGGCTTCGTCCTCTACCCCGAGCTCACCGATGCCGACCGGCGCGGGCTGACCGACCTGCTGAACGCGCTGGCCGAGCCGCTCTCGCAGCTCACCGCGCTGCTGGTCAAGTAGTGTCCGGAGGGTGAGCACGGTGCCCCGACACACCCCCTCATCCCCGGAGACGACCGCGGATGCCGCCCTTTCCCGGGGGGAGGCGGCATCCGCTGCTCCGGCTGCCGACGCAGCCGAGAAGGCCGGGCGGTCCGCACCGCGGTCGGGCCTCAGCCGCCGCGGGCTGCTGGGCCTTCTCGGCGCCGGAGCCGGCGGGCTCGCCCTCGGCGCCGCCGGCGGACTCGCCCTGCGCGGCGGTGCGGAGGCATCCGGCGCCGCCGGGCCCGTCCACCCCTTCTTCGGCGCGCGCCAGGCGGGCATCACCACGGCGGTGCAGGACCATCTGCACTTCGCCGCGTTCGACCTCACCCCCTCCGCGACCCGCGACGACCTCATCGAGCTGCTCCAGGACTGGTCCTACGCGGCCTCCCGGATCACCCAGGGGCTGGACGTCAGCGCGAGCGGCGCCGTGGGCGGATCGCCGGAGGCCCCGCCGGACGACACGGGGGAGGCGCTGGGGCTGCCGGCCAGCGCGCTCACCGTCACCTTCGGGCTCGGGCCCGGGGTGTTCGAGAAGGACGGCGTGGATCGCTTCCGCCTCGCCGCCCGGCGTCCTGCCGACCTGGCCGACCTGCCCGCCTTCCTCGGCGACGACCTGGACCCGCTGCGCTCCGGCGGAGACCTGTGCATCCAGGCCTGCGCGGACGATCCGCAGGTCGCGGTGCACGCGATCCGCAACCTCACCCGCATCGCCTTCGGTCGCGCGCGGCTGCGCTGGTCCCAGCTCGGCTTCGGTCGTACCTCGCGGACCACGAGCGCCCAGCCGACCCCGCGGAACCTCTTCGGCTTCAAGGACGGCACCGCCAACCTCCTCGCCGACGACGAGGGCGCGCTGGCCGAGCACGTCTGGGTGGGGGAGGAAGGACCGGGCTGGCTCGCCGGCGGCAGCTATCTGATGGTCCGGCGCATCCGGCAGAAGAACGAGACCTGGGATCGGCTGCGGCTGATCGAGCAGGAGCGCATCATCGGGCGGGACAAGGGCGACGGGGCGCCGCTGTCCGGCGGCACGGAGTTCACCGATCCCGACTTCGCGGCGGCCTCGGCCCGCGCGACACCGGCCATCGACCCGGACTCCCACGTCCGCATGGCGCACCCGGACAGCAACGACGGCATCAGGATGCTCCGCCGCGGCTTCAACTTCGTCGACGGCAACGACGCGCTCGGGGCCCTGGACGCGGGGCTGTTCTTCCTCGCCTTCCAGCGCTCGCCGATGCGCTTCATCCCGGTGCAGCGCCAGGTCTCCCGCGATCTGCTGACCGAGTACCTGGTGACCACCGGATCGGCCGTGTTCGCCATCCCCCCGGGGGCGGAGGCGGGCTCCTTCGTCGGTGCGGGGCTGTTCGACTGAGTGAGGTCCGGCTGCGGTGACGGCGGTCCCTCGCGCGTACCCCGTCCCGCGCACGGCGCGATCCCTTTCGTCCCCTCGTCGCGAAGGGCGCACAGGCCCCCGCGGGACGACGACCGCTCGTGACGAGGACGCGGATGGACCCGTGCGCCCACGACGCCGCCCCCATAGGATTTGAGCGCGCCGCCGGGGTGGCGATGTCCTCGGGCGTCGGCGGCACGAGGGGGAGCGGGGAATAAACCCCGGCGCATCGTGTTTCACCATTTGTATTCACTTGAATGAAAACCGGATGCTCCGGCATCCCGAGCGGAGAGAATCGTGAGCGATCAGAACGGCCAGAGCGCACAGGGCGCCCCGAGCGAGCAGAACGGCCCGGCCGGGGAGGGCGGAATGCAGTTCGGCATCATGTCGGTCAGCGACATCACCCGCGACCCGGTCAGCGGCGTCACCCCCAGCGAGCGGGAGCGCATCCAGGCGACCCTGACGATCGCGAAGCACGCCGAGGAGGTGGGCCTGGACGTCTTCGCCATCGGCGAGCACCACAACCCGCCGTTCTGGTCCTCGAGCCCGACGACCTTCCTCGCGCACGTCGCCGCCCAGACCGAGCGGCTGATCGTCTCCACCTCCACCACCCTCATCACCACGCTCGACCCGGTGCGCATCGCCGAGGACTACGCGATGCTGCAGCACGTCTCCGGCGGCCGGATGGACATGATGCTCGGCCGCGGCAACACCGGGCCGGTCTACCCGTGGTTCGGCAAGGACATCCGGCAGGGGCTGCCGCTCGCGATCGAGAACTACGCGCTCCTGCGCAAGCTCTGGGACGAGGACGTCGTGGACTGGAGCGGGAAGTTCCGCACGCCGCTCAACGGCTTCACCGCCACCCCGCGCCCGCTCGACGGCGTGGCGCCCTTCGTGTGGCACGGCTCCATCCGCACGCCGGAGATCGCCGAGCAGGCCGCGTACTACGGCGACGGCTTCTTCGCGAACAACATCTTCTGGCCCAAGGAGCACTACCAGCGGCTCATCGAGCTGTACCGTCAGCGCTACGCGCACTACGGCCACGGCACCCCCGAGCAGGCGATCGTGGGCCTCGGCGGTCAGGCGTTCATGCGGGCGAACTCGCAGGACGCCGTGAACGAGTTCCGGCCCTACTTCGACAACGCGCCCGTCTACGGGCACGGCCCGGCGATGGAGGACTTCACCGAGATGACCCCGCTGACGGTGGGGTCGCCGCAGCAGGTGATCGACCGCTATGCGGGGATGCGCGACTTCTTCGGCGACTATCAGCGCCAGCTCTTCCTCATGGACCACGCGGGGCTTCCGCTGAAGACCGTGCTGGAGCAGCTCGACATCCTCGGCGGCGAGGTCGTCCCGGTGCTGCGCAGGGAGCTGGCCAGGAACCGGCCGGCCGCGGTGCCGGACGCGCCGACCCACGCCGCGCGCGTGCACGCGGTCTACGGCGACGGTCCCGCACGGGAGGCGCGCCCGAATCGTGCCGGAGACAACAACCTGACGATCGGCGGCCCGTACCAGGATCGCGTTCCCGCTCCGCAGGGGCCGGCGGCGGGCTCGTCGTTCGGCGCGGCCGCCGCGAAGGGGGCGTGAGATGACCGTCCGCCGGATCGCGGTCGTCTCGGCCGGCCTGTCCGATCCCTCCTCGACACGCATGCTGGCCGACCGGCTCGCCGCGGAGACCCTGCGGCTGTTCGAGGCCCGCGGGATCCCGGCGGCGGCGGAGGTGGTCGAGCTGCGCGATCTCGCGCACGACATCACGGACAATCTCCTGACGGGCTTCGCCGGACCGGACCTCGCCGCGGCCATCGATCGCGTGACCTCGGCGGACGCGCTGATCGCCGTCACGCCGATCTTCTCCACGAGCTACTCGGGGCTGTTCAAGTCGTTCATCGACATCCTCGACCGCAACGCCCTCACCGGCACCCCGGTGCTGCTCGGCGCGACAGCGGGAACGGCCCGGCACTCCCTGGCCGTGGACTACGCGATCCGGCCGCTGTTCACCTACCTGCACGCCGACCCGGTGCCCACCGGCGTCTTCGCCGCATCGAGCGACTGGGGCGCCGAGGCCGACACCGTCGCACCGCTGGGCGCCCGCGTCGCGCGGGCCGCGCGCGAGCTCGCCGATGCGATCGAGCGCCGGGACGCCTCACCGGCACCGGGCCCCTTCGCCCCGGAGACCTACCTCGCCGGGGGCTCCTCCTTCGAGGACCTGCTGAGCGCCCGCGCGGGGGAGTGATCGGGCCGGCGTCGCCGCCGACCCGATCGGGGGTCATCCGCTCTTGCGTCGGAACTCGCGCCGCGTCTGCGGGGCGTGCGCGCCATGGACGGCGGAGTCGCCGTCCAGATGCGCCTCGCCCTGCCGGTGGTGCGCGTTCTTCTTCTCGAGCGCTTCCTTGAACT
>JBEBWQ010000085.1:0-9332 GCA_040392075.1 Microbacterium sp. | reverse complement strand
CCGGAGACACGGAGACCGAGGACACCGGCCCCGCGGGCGCCGAGCCCGGGGAGCCGGGAACCGCGGGAGACGACGGAACGCCGTATCCGCCCGCAGCCGCGTCGGCTCCGGAGGGGATCTCGTACGGGTCCTCCGGGGCCTCGTCGTCGCCCGGCAGCGGCGGCTCCTCCTCGGAGACGGCGCCGTCCGGCGTGCGCGGCGTCACCGACAGGGCGGCCTCGGCCTCGGCCGGCTCGTCGTCCACGGGGAGCGGCGTGCCGCCCGGGATCGCCGCAACCTCCCAGTCCGAGACGACGGACGGCGGATCCGCGGCAGGTGGACCGGGCGCAGGGTGGGACGGGCCGTCGGCCTCGGCCGGACCGGCCGGGCTCGAAGGCGTCTCCGGCTCGCGACCGGCGGCCGAAGCAGGCAGCGGCGCCGGCCGGTACTTCACCCGCACACCGAACAGCGCCTCGATGGCGCTGCGCAGATGGTCGGAGGGACCCGAGCCGGGCGTCGTGCCCTTGAAGCGCTCGAGGTCCTGCGGGCTCGCGAAGCCGAGGGTCAGCACCTCGTCGTCGTAGCCGAGGGGCTGCACGGCGGTGACCACCATCCAGGAGGAGCGGTTGATCCCGGCGAGCCGGTCGAGCACGGCGGGCCACGCGTCGGCGATCGCATCGAAGGTCACCGGTCCGCTCGGCGCCGGCTCGGGGACCGCGGCAGCGGACGTCTCCGGCGCGGGATCCGCATCTCCGGAGGGACCGTCGACCGTGGGGACGGATGGGGCCGTGTCCGGTGCGGACGTCTTCCCCGTCGCCGAGGGCGGGGCCTCCCCCTCAGCGGGAGCGTCGGCCGGAGACGCCGACGACGATCGCGCGGAACCCGGTCCAGATGCGCGGGGCTCCGACGGGCCCGCAGCCGGAGCGCCCGCGGCAGACGTGTGTGCCGCAGGCGTGTTCGACGCAGGAACGGCACTCGCCGCGGGCGCGCCGACCGGAGCGGAGGCCGGGGCTCCCGTGGGCGCCGCGGAACGTGCGTCCCCGGCGGACGCGGGCATCGCCGCTCCCCCGCCGGTCTCGGCCGCGCCCGACAGCACTCGGGCCACGAGGAGCTCGAGGTGCAGTCGCGGCGAGGTCGCCCCGCTCATCTCGTCGAGCGCGGTGCTCACCAGGTCGGCCGTGCGGGAGAGCCGTACAGCGCCGAAGGCGGACGCCTGCGCACGCATCCGTGTCAGGTCGTCCTCGGCGATGCCGCGCAGCACGGCGTTCGCCCCCTCGCCCACCGCGGCGATCACGATGAGGTCGCGCAGACGCTCCAGCAGGTCGTCGACGAACCGCCGCGGGTCCTGGCCGGTCTGCACCACCCGGTCCACCGCGGGGAAGGCGGCTGCGGCATCGCCCGCGGCGAGCGCGTCCACGATCTCGTCCAGGAGCGCCGCGTGCGTGTAGCCCAGAAGGGCGACCGCCCGCTCGTAGCGCACCCGGACCGCGCCGCCCTCCTCCACGTCGGAGCCGGCGATCAGCTGGTCCAGCAGCGACAGGGTGTCTCGCGGCGAGCCTCCGCCGGCCCGGACCACGAGGGGCAGCACGCCGGGATCGACGGTCACCCCTTCGGAGACGCACAGTCCCTCGACGTACTCGAGCATGGCGGCCGGCGGGACCAGCCGGAAGGGGTAGTGGTGCGTGCGGGAGCGGATGGTGCCGAGCACCTTCTCCGGCTCGGTGGTGGCGAAGATGAACTTGATGTGCGGCGGCGGCTCCTCCACCAGCTTCAGCAGCGCGTTGAACCCCTGCGGGGTGACCATGTGCGCCTCGTCGAGGATGAAGATCTTGAACCGGTCGCGGCTGGGGGCGAAGGTGGCCCGCTCGCGCAGGTCGCGGGCGTCGTCCACGCCGTTGTGGCTGGCGGCGTCGATCTCGACCACGTCCAGCGAGCCGCCGCCTGCGCGCGAGAGCTCGACGCAGCTCGGGCACACGCCGCAGGGCGTGTCGGTCGGCCCCTCGGCGCAGTTCAGGCAGCGCGCCAGGATGCGCGCCGAGGTGGTCTTGCCGCACCCGCGGGGGCCGGAGAACAGGTAGGCGTGGCCGACCCGATCGCCGCGCAGCGCCGTCATCAGCGGATCGGTCACCTGGGACTGCCCGATCATCTCGCCGAAGGTCTCGGGTCGGTAGCGGCGGTAGAGGGCTGTGGTCACCTCAACAGCCTACGGCGTGCCACCGACCTTCGGCGGGTCGGCCGATCCACGGCGTCCGGAAGCGTCAATCGGTCGACTCGATCACCGGGATGGCGGTGGTGATGACGGGGACGGATGCCGACATCCGGGTGCCGTCGTCGCGGCGGGCGTCGGCGAACTGCCGCAGCGTCGGACGCCCGGGGATCAGTGGTCCCTGATCCGCCAGCGGCACGACGACCTCGTCCTCCACGGTCGCGAAATACGCGGTGTCCCGCACGCTGAAAGGCACCGGGGGGCCGCTGCGCACCTGCACGCGCAGCTCGTCCTTGGTGACCGAGACGTGCAGCGTGGATCCCTGCCACTGCAGCGGGAACGACAGCGACGGCCAGTCGGCCGGCAGGCGTGGATCGAAGCTCAGGTCGCCGGCATAGTCACGCATGCCGCCGAAACCGCACACCAGCGCCGTCCACACTCCACCGGCGGAGGCCACATGCACGCCGTCGGCCGCGTTGTGGTGCAGGTCGTGCAGGTCGACGAACAGCGACTGCTCGAAATACCTCTGCGCGAGATCCTGGTACCCGACCTCCGCGGCGAGGATCGACTGCACGACCGCCGAGAGCGTCGAGTCACCCGTGGTCAGCGGATCGTAGTAATCGAAGTCGGCCTTCTTCTCCTCGGGCGAGAAGTGGTTGCCCTGCAGGAACAGCGCCAGCACGACATCCGCCTGCTTGAGCACCTGGAACCGGTAGATCACCAGCGGGTGGTAGTGCAGCAGCAGTGGCCGCTTGTCGGCCGGGGTGCCCTCCAGATCCCACACCTCGCGCTCCAGGAAGAACGCGTCCTGCGGGTGGATGCCCAGCCCGTCGCTGTACGGGATGTGGATGGCCGCGGCCGCCCGCTCCCAGGCGTCGCGCTCCCCCGCATCCAGCCCCGTTCGGTCCACGAGCGCAGCGTACGCGGCAGGATCCTGCTCGGCCATCTCGCCCACCACCCGCGCCGCGAAGCGCAGGTTGTAGCGGGCCATGACGTTGGTGAAGAGGTTGTCGTTGACGACCGTCGTGTACTCGTCCGGCCCGGTCACGCCGTGGATGTGGAAGGTCTCCACGTCGCCGTCGGTGCGCCAGAAGCCCAGCGTCTCCCACAGCCGCGCCGTCTCCACGGCGACGTCCACGGCCTCCCGGCGGAGGAACTCCACATCGCCGGTGGCGCGGACGTACTTGCCCAGGGCGAAGCTCACGTCGGCGTTGATGTGGTACTGCGCGGTGCCGGCCGCATAGTAGGCGGAGGCCTCCTCGCCGTTGATCGTGCGCCAGGGGAAGAGCGCGCCGTTCTCGTTCAGCTGCTGCGCGCGCCGGCGGGCGGCCGGCAGCATCCGCACCCGCTGGCGGAGGGCGTTGCGCGCCCACAGCGGCGAGGTGTAGGTGAGGAACGGCAGGACGTAGATCTCGGTGTCCCAGAAGTAGTGGCCGCTGTAGCCCGACCCCGTCAGGCCCTTCGCCGCGATGCCGGCCCCGTCCGCACGAGCCGCGGCCTGCGCCAGCTGGAACAGGCACCAGCGGACGGCCTGCTGCAGGTCGTCGTGCCCGGCCACCCGCACATCGGAGCGCTCCCAGAACCCGGCGAGCCATTCGGCCTGCTCCTGGAACAGCCGGTCCGCCCCCTGGCCGCCCACCCGGTCGAGGGTGCGCCGGCAGCGGTCCACGAGCTCTCGGGCCGGGGCGGTCTCGGAGGTGTGATAGGCCACCAGCTTGGTCAGCCGGATGGGCACTCCCGCGCGGGCGTTCACCCGGAAGACGTTCTTGGCGATGTCCGGGTCGACCTGGACGCGCTCGCTCACCGGGTTCTCGGTCTCGATCAGGTGATCGCAGGCGACGGCGATGGTCATCCCCGATCCCGCCGTGCGGTACGACAGGACCGAGCGACCGTGGTCCTGCCAGTACTCGGCGGGCACGAGCACGCGCTCGGCGATCCGCTCCGCGCGGCGCGGATCGAACGTCGTGCGACCGGGGTTCGCGTTCGGCGCATGGCCGCCGTACACGTCCTCGCCGTCCTGACGGTTGAGCAGCTGGCTGGAGATCGTCACCGGCACATCGGCGTTCTCGACGGTCACCTCCAGCCGCAGCACCGCGACGTGGCGCTCCGCGAAGCTCACGATCCGCTCGTCCCGGATGCGCACGATCGTGCCCGTGGGCGTCGCCCAGCGCACGTCCCGGGTGAGGACGCCGGTGCGCAGGTCCAGGGTGCGCCGGTACTCGCGGATGTCGGCCTCGTCGAAGGAGAGCGGCTCGTCGTCGACGTAGACCCGCATCACCTTCGCGTCGGGGGCGTTGACGATCGTCTGCCCCACCTCGGCGAAGCCGTAGGCATGCTCGGCGTGCCGGATCGGCCAGGTCTCGTGGAACCCGTTGACGAAGGTGCCGTTCTCGTGGGCGAGGCGCCCCTCGATGTGGTTGCCGCGCAGACCCAGGTATCCGTTGGCGAGCGAGAACATCGTCTCGACCGCGCCCGGGTGCGCATCCGGGTACCGGGTCTCGACGAGCCGCCACGGGTCGACCGGGTAGCGTACGCGGTCGATCGGGGAGTCGTTCATGCGGGTGGTCCTCCGAGGGTGAGGGGTGATGCGATCTCTTCGGCCGGGTGGCCTCGTCGGGCGGGTGATCTTTTCGGTTGCCGAGCCTACCGAGGCGCGGTGACGGATGCGTTACCGGATTCTCGAGGGGCCGGGCAGAGGGCTCGCTCAGCCGCCGAGAGCGGGCAGCAGGCGGGCGAGGTCGTCGACCACCCATCCGGCACCGGCGGCGCGCAAGGGCGCCTCCCCGGCCCCGCGGTCCACGCCGATCACCGCGCCCACGCCCGCGGCGGAGGCGGACGCGACGCCGGAGAGCGCGTCCTCCACGGCAGCGCAGTCGGCGGGATCGGCTCCGAGGAGGGCGGCGGCACGGGCGAACATGTCGCCGGCGGGTTTGGAGGCCAGCTCCTCCCGATCGGCGCGCACGCCGTCGACGATCACGGCGAAGAACTCGCGGATCCCCGCCGACCGCAGCACCTCCTCCGCGTTGCGGGAGCTGGAGACCACCGCCATCGGCACCTCGCGCTCGCGCAGGGCCTCGAGGAGGGCGAGCGACCCCGGGTACGGGGCGATGCCCTCGCGCTGCAGCACGGAGAGGAAGGCGAGGTTCTTGCGGGCGCCGATCCCGTGCACCGTCGCCGCATCCGGGCCGTCATCGGGCCGGCCCCAGGGCACCTCGATGTTGCGGCTGTGGAGCACGGCGGCCACTCCGTCGTCGCGACGTCGCCCATCGAGGTGCGTGTAGTAGTCCGCCTCGGTGTAGGCGGGGTCGACCCCCCAGTCGGCGAAGAGCCGTTCGAAGGCCTCCTGCCAGGCGTGCCGGTGCGTCACCGCCGTCGGGGTGAGCACGCCGTCGAGGTCGAGCAGCACCGCGGCCGAGGCGGCGAGATCCGGCAGCGCGGATGCCGCCGCACTCTGCGCGGACGGGGATTGCGAGGAAGACGGGGATTGCGAGGAAGTGGGTTCTGACACCGGGGCCTCCGCAGGATCGAGACGAGTACGGACCGGCCGTCATCGCGCCGCTCCTCCAGCCTAAGCGCTCTCCACCAGCTCCAGCGTCTGGCGGGCGATCTCGCGCTCCTCGTCGGTGGGGACGACGAGCACCGCCACGGCGGAGGAATCGGCGGAGATCCGGCGGGTCCCCCGCTCGGGAGCCGCGTTGCGATCCGGATCGACGGTGACGCCCGCGAAGCCGAGCGTGGCGAGCGCATCCGCCCGGACCCGGGGCACGTTCTCGCCGACGCCCGCCGTGAACGAGATGACGTCGACGCCGCCCAGCTGCGCGAGATAGGCGCCCGCGTAGGCGCGCAGCCGGTGGATGTACACCCCGTAGGCGAGCGCCGCCGCCTCGTCGCCCGCGTCCACCCCCGCGAGCACATCGCGCATGTCGCCGTGGCCGGAGAGCCCGCGCAGGCCGCTGCGGGTGTTCAGCAGCCGATCGAGGTCGTCGCTCGAGTATCCCGCGGCGCGCGCGAGGTGCAGCAGGGCGCCCGGGTCGATGTCGCCCGAGCGCGTGCCCATCACCAGGCCCTCCAGCGGGGTGAGCCCCATCGAGGTGTCCACCGAGCGGCCGTCGGCGATCGCGGTGACCGAGGCCCCGTTGCCGAGGTGGAAGACGATCTGGCGCAGCCCGCCCGCGTCGCCGCGGAAGGAGTGGTCGTGCGCAAGGAAGGCGGCAGCCGTCCGGCTGACGTACTCGTGGCTCGTGCCGTGGAAGCCGTAGCGACGCACCCGATGGGCCGCCGCCACCTCGCGGTCGATCGCGTAGGTGTAGGCCGCCGGCGCGAGGGTCTGGTGGAAGGCGGTGTCGAAGACGGCGACGTGCGGGAGCGCGGGGAAGGCTCCCCGCGCCGCACGGATGCCGGCGACGTTCGCCGGATTGTGCAGCGGTGCGAGCGCGGACAGCTCGGCGATCTCCCTCTCCACCCGCGGCGTGATGAGGGTGGGCGCGATGAACTCCGCCCCGCCGTGCACCACCCGGTGCCCGACCGCCGCCGGCGGGCGCGCCTCGAGGGAGGGGCCGTGCGCGGCGAACGCCTCCTGCATCACCCGGAAGGCCTGGGCGTGGTCGGCGATTGGCTCCTCCCGCCGCCAGGTCGCGTCGAGCACGGCCGGTACGGCGTCGCCCCCGGAGCCGAACGCGTGCATCGTGTGCCGGGCCTCGCCCGTCTCCTGGCCGATCCGCTCGATCAGCCCGGTGGCGAGCGGACGGGCGTCGGCAGGATCCAGCAGGCCGTACTTCAGCGACGAGGAGCCGCTGTTCACCACGAGGACGAGGCTCATGCCGCCCCCTCCCGGACCGCGCCCGGCGCCGTGCCGGCGGGCGCCTGTGCCGGGATCGCCGCGCTCTGCGCCTGGATGGCGGTGATCGCCACGGTGTTCACGATGTCGTCGACGAGCGCTCCGCGGGAGAGGTCGTTGATGGGCCTGTTCAGTCCCTGCAGGACCGGTCCGATGGCGACGGCGCCGGCCGAGCGCTGCACCGCCTTGTACGTGTTGTTGCCGGTGTTGAGATCGGGGAAGACGAACACCGTCGCCCGTCCCGCCACGACCGATCCGGGCAGCTTCGCCCGCGCGACCACCGCGTCGGTGGCGGCGTCGTACTGGATCGGCCCCTCCACGGGGAGCTCCGGGGCGCGCTCGCGGACCAGCTTGGTCGCCGCGCGCACCTTCTCGACCTCGGCTCCGGCGCCCGAGGTGCCGGTCGAGTAGGAGAGCATCGCGACGCGGGGCTCGATGCCGAACTGCGCCGCCGTCGCCGCCGAGGAGATCGCGATGTCGGCCAGCTGCGCGCTCGTCGGGTCGGGGATCACGGCACAGTCGCCGTAGACGAGCACGCGGTCGGCGAGCGCCATGAGGAAGACGCTGGAGACCACCTCGACCCCCGGACGCGTCTTGATGATCTCGAAGGCGGGCCGGATCGTGTGTGCGGTGGTGTGCGCGGCACCCGAGACCATGCCGTCGGCGAGTCCCAGGTGCACCATCAACGTGCCGAAGTACGACACGTCGGTGACGATGTCGGCGGCCTGCGGCAGCGTGATGCCCTTGTGCGCCCGCAGCCGCGCGTACTCCTCGGCGAAGCGCGCGACGTACTCGGGGTCCAGCGGGCTGAGCACCTGGGCGCCGGCGATGTCGGCCCCGATCTCGGTCGCACGGGCGCGGACCGCGGTCTCGTCG
The DNA here is from genome assembly GCA_040392075.1 of Microbacterium sp. Lineage (GTDB taxonomy): Bacteria > Actinomycetota > Actinomycetes > Actinomycetales > Microbacteriaceae > Microbacterium. The sequence goes on along the minus strand of JBEBWQ010000085.1, from coordinate 1,434 downwards.
CCGAGCAGGGTCAGATCGGCCACTCCGCGGGCGAGGAGGATGGCGGCGGCACGGAGGATCCGGTCGTCCCCGCCCTCGGGCAGAACGATGCGCTTGCGGTCGGCGCGGGCCCGCTCCATCAGCGAGTACTGGAACATGAGCGGGGTGACCACGCGCGACTGCGCCACCCCCAGCGCCGTGGTGAGCTCGGTGAGGTCGACGTGGGTCTGGAACAGGCCCATGGCCCGCTCGTGGCGCCGGGGCGAGTCGGCGGCGAGGCGGCCGTGGGTGCTCATCACCCGGTAGGCGGTGTCGTAGGTGCCGTGGTCGGTGGCGACGATCGGCACGCCCGGGGCGACGCCCTCGATGAGCCGGACGATCTCGTCCGGCAGCGGGAAGGGCCCGTTGAGCACCACGCCGGCGATGTCGGGGAAGGTGCCGGCGGCGTGGGCGAGGAGGGTCGCCAGCAGCACCTCGGTGCGGTCGGCGGCGATGACGACGACCGCGCCCTCGATGAGGCGCGGCAGCACGTTGACCATCGACATGCCCGCCACGACGATGCCCAGCGCCTCGCGCTCCAGCGCGTCCGCGTCGCCGCGGATCAGCCGGCCGTCGAGCGCTGCGAGGATCGCGCGCATGGAGGGGGCCACGAGCAGGCGGTCCTCGGGGACCGCCCAGATCGCGGGAGCGGTCTCCTGCACCGGAGTCACCGCCCGCACGGCGGCGATCGTCTCCTCGATCCTCTCGGGATCGGCCCGGTTGACGATCGTCGCGAACAGTTCCGCCCGTTCCTCGACGAGCTCGGCGAGGGCGAGCTGCGCGCTCTGCGCCACCTCCGCCGGCGTGCGCGCGAGGGTGGTGCCCAGCTGCTCTCCGCCGCTCTGCTGCGCCCGGCCGGACAGCACGAGCAGGACGGGGGCGCCGAGGTTCGCCGCGATCCGGGCGTTGAGCCCGAGCTCGGCGGGGCTGGCGACGTCGGTGAAGTCGCTGCCGACGATGACGACCGCGTCGCACTGCGCCTCGATCGCCTTGAACCGGGCGACGATGGTCGCGAGGGCCTGCTCGGGCGCGGCGCGCAGGTCGTCGTAGGTGATGCCGATGCACTGCGCGGCGTCCAGGTCGACGCCGTCCTGGGCCAGGAGCAGGTCGAGCACCCAGTCCCCGTCCGCCCCGGACCGGGCGATCGGGCGGAAGACGCCGACCCTCGGCGTCACCCGCCGCAGGGCGTCCAGCACCCCCAGCGCGATCGTCGACTTCCCGGAGCGCCCTTCGGCGGAGGTGATGTAGATGCTGCGCGCCACACGGCCAGCCTACGCGGCCCGGGTCACCGGGCCGCGTGCGCCTCCCTGGCCCCGTCATCCGGTGCGAGGCCGCAGGACCTTCGCATCCCGCCTCGCCCTTCCCCAGAACAGGAGACTCGCCCGAGACCCGGACGTTTTTGGCCGCATCGTCCTG
>JBEBWQ010000084.1:0-9377 GCA_040392075.1 Microbacterium sp. | reverse complement strand
AACGGTGCGCTCGATGACGTGCTCCTTCATGACGTCGAAGTTGTCGTTGGACCAGGCCGAGGCCTTCTGCATGGCGCGCTGGAAGCGGGCGACCGCCTCGGGGTTCTCCTGGATCCAGGTCGTCGTGGCGCTCCAGCTGGTGGTGGCGAATCCCGGCGGGAAGAACTCGACGCTGGGGTTCGAGAGACGCAGATGCCCGGCCTCGTCGGCCTGCAGGCTGAAGGGGCTCACCAGGAAGGCCGCGTCGATCTGGTTCTCGGCCAGAGCGGTGATGGCGGGGACGAAGCCCAGGGCGATCCACTCGATGCCGGAGGTGTCGACGCCGGCCTCCTGCAGCACGGAGGTGATGGTCGCCTCGGGCTGGCTCTTCAGGTCGGGGATGGCGATCTTGGCGCCGGCGAGACCCTTGAGGTCGGTGATGCCGCTGTCCTTGCCGGCGTAGAGGCCCACCGAGGTGTAGTTCCGCGCCTCGTTGGTCGGCATCGTCGCGGCCTTCGGGTTGAGGCCGTCCGCGGGGGTGATCATCTGGATCGGGATGTTCTGACGGGCCACCGTCAGCGCGGTGATCGTGGGGACGAACGCGATGTCGATGCTGCCCGCCTGGGTCGCGGCGATCGCGGCGGAGGCGTCGGGGATGTCGACGAGCTCGATCTCGAGCCCCTCCTCCTCGAAGAAGCCCTGCTCGATGCCGATGTACATCGACTCGGCGGCGATGGAGGGCTGCGACTGCACCTTCAGGGTGATGGTCTCGTCGGCTGCCGGGCCGTTGTCGCCGCCGGGGGCGGGGGCGGGAGCGCTGGAACTGCAGGCGGCCAGGGACAGGACGGCCGCGCCCGCCAGGGCGGCGATACCGAGCTTGCGAACCTTCATAAGAGGCCTTTCTCTGGGTGTGGGGACTGCTGTGGGGTCGGGACTGCGGTGAATCTGCGCATGTCCTCCTCCGCGGAACGAAAGAGGTACTGGTTGATTAAGCGCCAACTCTATGTACATGCGAACGGTATCGAAAATAGATATTGCGTTAGTGGCGGAATCGGCTGATAATTCTGCCATGACCGCCACCGACAGCTCCCCGCCCTCGTCGGCGCCGGATGCCCTCGACCGGCGGATCATCGCCGCGCTGCAGGTCAACGGGCGGGCGGGCTGGCGGCAGATCGCCGGTGTGCTCGACGCACCGGAGCGCACCGTCGCCGCGCACGGGGCCGAGCTGATCCGCCGCGGCACCGTGCGCCTGACCGGTTTCGGCGTGCTGCCCCGGGGCGGGGTGCTGGAGGACTCGATCGTCAGCGTGCGCAGCACCGCCGGGATGTACCGGGTGACCGCCGCCGCGGCGGCGGACCGCCTCGACTCCGTCTTCACCTATCTCACCACGGGGGACATGGACTGCGTGTTCGAGCTGCTCGGCGACCGGCAGCGGCTCCGCCCGGTGCTGCTGGACGAGCTTCCCGCCATCCCCGGCACCGCGAGCCTCGACTCCGCCACCGTGCTCAAGCTCTACAAGGGCACGCACGAGTGGTATCCCGGGATCCTCACCGACGAGCAGGTGTCCGCCCTCAGCGACGACCGCGACCGCGACCACACCTGGAAATACCCGGTCTCCGTCGAGCTCCCCCCGCTCAGCCGGGAGGAGCAGGAGATCGCTCGTGTGCTCGCCTCCGACGGCCGCGCCACCATCGAGGAGCTGGCCCGGGTGACGGCGCTCTCCCCGGCCTCCGCCCGGCGACGCCTGGCGCACCTGCACGAGAGCGGGCGGCTGTTCACCCGCGCGGTGGTGGAGCCGGCCGCCATCGGCTTCCCGGTGGAGGCGATCCTGCGGATCCGCACCCTGCCGGGTCGCACCGAATCTGTCGCCCGCATCCTGGTCGGGGTGCCGGAGATCCGCTACCTCGCCTTCACCACCGGAAAGCACCAGCTGTTCGTCGACATCGCCTGCGTCAGCCACGATGCCCTCACCGCGTTCCTGCTGCGCACCGACTGGACGGCGGAGGCGCTGGAGGTCGAGACGTCGATGGTCATCCGGGCGCTCAAGCGCAGCGGGGTGCGCAACAGCCTCTGAACCCCGCGGTGCAAGCCCTACAGCTCCACGCCCACCAGCACGGGCTCGGGCTGGATCACCAGCCCGAACTCGCTCTGCACGCGCAGCTGGATGTAGCGGGCGAGCTCGGCGAGCTCCTCCGCCGTCGCCCCGCCCCGGTTGGTCAGGGCGAGGGCGTGCTTCGTGGAGACGCCCGCGCGCGAGCCCGGCAGACCGAAGCCCTTGCCGATTCCGGCGTGCTCGATGAGCCAGGCGGTGCTCACCTTGACCTCGGCCGGCGCCGGCGCGAGCGGGGGCACGTACCCGTCGAAGGAGCTCAGCGGGATCACCGTCACCCGGTCCTGATCGGGCTCGACCGGCCAGCGCGGGCACTCCGCGGGCAGAGCCCAGGCGGCGGCTGCCGGGACGATCGCGTTCTGGAAGAACGACCCGGCACTGTGCGTGTCGGCGTCGGCCGCGGTGTCCACCCCGAGGTCGGCACCGTCCAGGAGCATCCCCTTGACCGCGCGGATGCGCCGGACGCCGTCGCGGATGTGCGCGAGCGGCACGGGCCCCTCCCCCTCGAGGCGCAGCGCCTGGCGCAGCTGCGCGCCGTTCACGATCCGCCCCTCCGCGCCGACCACGGCGAGGTCGAGGGTGACCGAGAGGATCACGGCGCGCCGTTCGGGCATGCCGCCGTAGTGGTGCTTGAGCACCGAGGTGCGAAACCCCAGCCCGAGCTCCGATGCCGGCACCGTGGAGGTCTCCCCGGTGGACTCGTCGATGAGCTCCACCTCGACCAGGGTCTCCTGGATCTCCTGCCCGTAGGCGCCGATGTTCTGCACGGGGGCGGCTCCGACGGTCCCCGGGATGCCCGACATCGCCTCGATGCCCGCCAGCCCCTCGGCGACCGTGTGGGCCACCAGCTCGTCCCAGGGATGACCCGCCTGCACCCGCACGCGGGCGCGGCCGGGGTGCGGGGAGGCGAGCCGCTCGATGCCTCGGGTGAGGACGCGGACGACCGTGCCGTCGAACGACTCGTCGCCGACGAACAGGTTGGACCCGCCGCCCAGCACCAGCCACTCGTCGCCGCCGGCCCAGACCTCGCGGAGCGCCTCGACGAGCTCCTCCGCCGAGTGCGCATCGACCATGCGCCGCGGCGCCGCACCCGTGCGCAGGGTGGTCAGCTCGGCGAGGGGGATCGGCGCGATCTCACTCATGCGGCCCGCTCAGAGCGCCACGCGCAGCTGCGCCTTGCCCAGCACCGTGGTGTCGCCGTGGGTGACCTTCAGGTCGATGCGCGCGGTCGTGTCGTCCACGGCTCCCACCGTCGCGACGACGGTCACGTCGGCCCCCGTCTCGGGGTCGACCACGACCGGGCGGGTGAAGCGGACGCCGTAGTCGAGGATGTCCACGGCGCCGCCCTCTGCGCCGGCGCCCTCCCGCTCGCTGAGCGCCGAGACGACGACCGAGGAGGCGATGCCCATGGTGAGCATGCCGTGGGCGAGCACACCGGGCAGGCCGACCCGGGCGGCGACGTCGTCGCGGTAGTGGATGGGGTTGAAGTCCCCGGACGCGCCCGCGTACCGCACGAGGCTCTCCCGCGTGAGGTGCACCGTGCGCTCGGCGACGATCTGCCCGACCTCGTAGCCCATCACTCCCCCCCTCCCACCAGGAGCACCGAGGTGGCGGTGACGACGTGCGCCCCGCTCCGATCGGTGATCTCGGCCTCGCTCGTGACCATCGCGTTGCCGCCGACCGTGCGGATGCCGGTCACCCGCAGCTGCGCGGCGAGCTCGTCGCCGGCGACGATCGGCCGGCTGTAGGCGAAGCGCTGCTCGGCGTGGATGGTGCGCGCCAGCTCGATGCCTGCGTCGGGCTCGGAGAGCAGCTGCTGCAGGGTGAGGTCCTGGATGACCATCGCGAAGGTCGGCGGGGCCACCACGTCGGCGTGGCCGAGAGCACGGGCCGCCTCGACGTCGTGGTGCAGAGGGGCGTCGGCGAAGACCGCACGGGCGAACTCGCGCACCTTCTCCCGGCCCACCAGATACGGGGGCGTCGGCGGGAACTCCCGGCCGACCAGTTCGGCGTTCACAGTCACCCCTCGATCCTACCGAGGCCGTCCACGACTCCCCGTCGCTTCCCTGTTGCCCCACAGCGTTCCCGTCGCGAAAACTGTCGTTATCCGGGAGGCGTAGCGACAGTTTTTGCGACGGGAACGAACGAGAGCGTCACCCCCGGGTCCGGCCACGGATCGCCTTCAGCGCCATCTGGACGGCGATGAAGGCGAGGTACACCGCGAACAGGATGGCCCCCAGCTGCGGATCGACGAGGGCGGCCAGCCACGCCCCGACGAAGGTCATCGCGGCGGCGACACCGCCGATCACGAGCGCGCCGCGCAGGTCCACGTTCCGGTGACGGGCGTTGCCGATGGTGCCGGAGATCGCGGTGGGGACCATCATCAGGAGCGAGGTGCCCTTGGCCTCCAGGTCGCTGGTCCCGAACAGGAGCATGAGCATCGGGACGACGATCACCCCGCCGCCCACGCCGATGAGCCCGGCCAGGACGCCGGTGATGAGCCCCAGCACCACGAGCCCGGCCCCCGAGAGCCAGGTGAGGTCGAGCACCGCGTCGCGGGAGGGAACCACCAGGAACAGGCTCACGATCACCACGACGAGGAAGGCGACGAAGATCCAGCGCAGCACGGTCTGCGAGATGCGCGGCAGCAGCCGGGTGCCGACCTGCGCCCCGATCACCGCGCTGACCGCGAGGATGATCGCCGGGATCCAGGCGACCGAGCCGTTCAGCGCGTAGGAGACGACGCCGACCGCGGCGATCGGGCCGACCGCGGCGAGGGAGGTCCCTGCGGCCCGGCGCTGGTCGAACCCCAGCAGGAGGACCAGCATCGGCACGATGAGCGTGCCGCCGCCGACGCCGAACAGGCCCGAGAGCAGTCCCGCAGCCACGCCGATGGCGACGAAGGAGACCCAGGCCCGCCCACCGCTCACGACCCGCTGCTCACCGCTCATCGCTCCTCCTCCCGCAGACGCACCTCCCTACCCTACGCCCGCGCAGGGTTTTTCGTCTCCAATTGGTGACTATCCGCTCGGCGCCTCAGGAGCCGACGACGGCCTGGTCCGGCGTGCGCCCCTGCGCCACGGGGCGCCCACGGGTTCGCGCCCACTGGCCCCACGAGCCCGGAAAGACCCTCGCCTCGACGCCGGCGAGCGAGAAGGCCAGCGCGGAGTGCGCCGAGGCGATGCCCGTGCTGCAGTAGATCGCCACCGGCAGGTCGCCCGTGATGCCCGCGCGGTGAAGCGTGCCCCGGATGTCCGCCGGGGAGCGGAAGCGTCCCGTGCCGTCGATGTGCGAGGGCGCGGGGACGTTGATGGCGCCCGGGATGTGGCCGGCGACCGGCTCGGCCCCCGTCACCGTCCCGCGGTAGTGCTGCGGCGCCCGCGCGTCGATGAGGATCCCCCGCTGCGGGAGGTCGGCGACCTCCGCGATGTCGATCGTGTCGGGATCGGCGTCGACGAGCACGACGTCGCCGGCCTCCGGCGCCACGTCGCCGCGCTCGAGGAGGCCCCCGGCCCGGACCCAGGCCCGCAGCCCGCCGTCGAGCACGCGGATGTCCACGCCGCGACGCCGCAGCAGCCACCACGCCCGCGATGCCGCGACGCTGTCGTTGTCGTCGTAGGCCACCACCAGGTCACCCGTCCGGAGCCCCCAGCTCCGCGCGGACTCCTGGAGGTCCCGCAGCTCGGGGAGGGGATGCGTGCCCAGCTCGGGATACCCCCTCCGGGCCAGCTCCCGCTCCAGGTCCACGTACACGGCCCCGGGCAGATGGCCCGACACGTAGCCGACTCGCCCTTCAGGCTCGTCGAGCCGCCAGCGCACATCCAGGAGGCGCACCGGCCGCGTGCCGCGCAGCGCCTCCTTCAGGCCGAGCGCATCGATCAAGGGGGGCATGCTCTCAGTGTCCGAGAGACCGCCCCGCCCGCGCACGGGACGACGACACCGGGGGTCATCCTGCTTCAGATTTCGTAAAGAACCGACACAGTCGCGCGGTGACGCCACGGGCGGCGCACGCCATCGCCGCATCCGGCGGAGGCGGCTCAGCCGGCTCGGGGGACCGCCCTCAGCGCGTCGTCCAGGTCGGCGATCAGGTCGTCCACCGTCTCCAGGCCGACCGAGAGTCGGATGAGGCCCGGATCGATGCCCAGCCTCTCCCGCCGCTCGGGCGAGAAGGTCAGGTGCGTGGTGGTCCCGGGGTGGATGGCCATGGAGCGCGTGTCACCGATGTTCGTCATGCGGGAGAAGACCCGCAGGCCGTCGATCAGGGTGCGGGCGCCCTCCAGGCCACCCCGCACGGTGAACGCGAACACCGACCCGGTCCTGGCGCCGTAGAGCCGCTGCGCGAGCTCGTGCTCCGGGTGGGAGGGAAGCCCGGCGTAGTCGACGCCTGCGACCGCGGGGTGCTGCTCCAACCACTGCGCGATCGTGCGGGAGGTCTCCACGTGGCGCTCCATGCGGAGCGACAGGGTCTCCATCCCCTGCTGGAGGAGGAAGCCGTTGAAGGGGGAGAGCGCGGGGCCGATGTCGTTGACGGCGGTGTGACGCAGGTAGTGCTCGAAGGCCTGCGCGACGCCGAACCGCTCCAGGTAGGAGGGGACGGACGGGTCCTGCCGCTCGGCGATCGCCGCGTACCGGCCCGGGGCGCCTGCCCAGTCGAACCTCCCGCCGTCGACGATGAGCCCGGAGAGCCCGACGCCGTGGCCGCCGAGGAACTTCGTCGAGGAGTGCACGACGATGTCGGCCCCGTGCTCGATCGGCCGGATCAGGTAGGGCGTGGCGACCGTGTTGTCGACCACGAGCGGCACGCCCGCCTGCCGCGCGATCCGGGAGATGAGGGCGATGTCGGTGATGTCGTTCTTCGGGTTGGGGATCGTCTCGGTGAAGATCGCCTTCGTCGTCGGCCGGATGAGCCGCTGCCACTCGTCGTCGTCGCGCCAGTCCCACACGTAGTCCACGTCGATGCCCAGGCGCCCCAGCGCACGGTCGAAGAGCACCTGGGTCCCGCTGTAGATGCTGGCGGTGGAGAGGAAGTGGTCCCCCGCCTCGAGCAGGCCGAACAGCACGGAGCTGATCGCGGCGCTACCCGACCCCACGCCGATCGCGCCGGTCCCGCCCTCCAGGTCGGCGATGCGGCGCTCGGCCACCTGATTGGTGGGGTTGAGGCTGCGGGAGTACACGGGGCCGTCGTCGACGCCGGCGAACCGGTCCCAGGTCTGCTGGAAGGAGTCGCACCGGAAGGCATTGGAGAGGTGGATCGGCGTGACCCGCGACCCGTGGCCCGGCTCGGGGAGCTCGCCGGCGTGGATCTGGCGGGTCTCGAAGCCGAAGCCGCGCCAGTCGTAGCGGGGCTCCGCGACGCCGGTCTCGCCGTGCGGGGAGGGGGTGCCCGCCGAGGGCTCGGACGCGCTCACCGGGCCGCCCGGGGCTGCGAGAGGGGCCTTCGCGTCCTTGCGGCGTCCGGCACGGGGCGCGCGAGCCTCCGCAACGAGCGCGGGGCTTCTGTGCGGGCGATCATGGGTCCTCCGTCAGGGCCCGGCGGCCGCCGGGCGGGTCCGCTCGATGCTACGACAGCGGAGCACGGCGCGTCGGCCCCGTCGTCACGCACGGAAACAGGGCGGTCACGCAGAGCGCCCTGAGCGACCCGGCGGGCTCCCGTGCGCCGCGACCCCGGCGAACGGTAATACGCTGCTGACCACCGGGGGCCGCGCGCCCTCGACGCGGGCCGCTCACGGCATCCGCACCCCCATCCGCAGAGAACCACCGAGAGAGAGCACCGCATGAGCGACTACTTCGACCGCACCGAGGACAGGACCTTCACCCGCGTCTACAAGCAGCAGACCCCCGACATCCTGGCGGCGTTCGCGGCCTTCGATGAGGCCGTGTTCGCCGCCGAGGGCCGTGCCATCCCGCTGAAGTACCGGGAGCTCATCGCGCTGGCGGTGGGCATCACCACTCAGTGCGCCTACTGCATCGACGCGCACGCGCAGAACGCGGTCGCCGCCGGCGCCGACGAGGCCGAGCTGGCGGAGGCGGCCTGGGTCGCGACCGCGATCCGCGCAGGCGGCGGCTACGCGCACGGCCGCCTGGCGTTCAAACTGGCCCAGCCGCACGACCACTGACGCCGGGTCCGCAGGCGGGAAGGGGGCGCGGGGAGACGGCGCTCGATGTCGTCGTGTTGCGCCGGCGCATGCGGGACCCCCGCGCGATGTCTAACGTCGCCGTATGGCCGTCCCCTCACCCGACCTCGCGCATCCCTCCCCCGGCCGCCTCGACGACGCCGCGCCCTGGCCGGAGGGCGAGTCGCTCTCCGCGGACGCCTTCAAGGCTCTCTTCCGCGCGCACCCCGCCGGTGTCGCGGTCGTCACTGCGGCCGGGGCGGAGGGCCCCGTCGCCCTGACCGTCTCCTCGCTGTCCTCCGTCAGCGTCGACCCGCCGCTGCTGGTCTTCTCCCTCTCGGAGCTGTCGTCGGCGGCGTCCGCGATCCTCGCGGCGGCGACGGTGGTCGTCCACCTCCTCGACGCCGACGACCTCCCTCTCGCCCGGCGTGGCGCGGCCCGCGGGATCGACCGCTTCACGGACGCGTCGTCCTGGTTCCTCCTCCCGACCGGCGAGCCCGTCTTCACCGGCACGCGCGCCTGGGTGCGTTGCGCGATGGCGGGAAGCCTGGCCGCCGGGGCCTCCACCGTGATCGTGGGGCGCGCCCTGGAGGCGCGCATCACCCGCGACGTGGAGCCGCGCGCGCCCGGCAACGCCCTCGTGTACCACAACCGCGCGTGGCACCGTCTCGACGCCGGAACGCTGCTGCCCGACTGAGCGCGCGCCCCTGCCACTGCCGCCCGGCCGGACTCGGGCACGGCTTCGGACCTCCGCGACGACACGCCCTGCCCCCGCGCGGTCCGCCGGCTCCGCAGCCGCGCCCGCACGATCGGCCACGGGAACGACGAAGCCCGCCACCCCGGAAGGGGCGGCGGGCTTCGTGCGAGAGGGGGTGCTTACTCGGCCTTCTCCTCGGCGGCCTCGGCGGCCTCCTCGGCGACGGTCTCGTCCGCAGCGGCCTCGTCCTCGGCGGGGGCCTCGACGGGCTCCTCGACGACCTCGGGGGCCTCCTCGACGATCTCCTCGGCCGGAGCCTCCTCCGCAGCGGGAGCGGCGGCGGCGGGCGCTGCGGCGGCCGGCTTGGCGGCCTTCTTCTTCGGGGTGACGGGCTCGAGGACGAGCTCGATCACGGCCATCGGCGCGTTGTCGCCCTTGCGGTTGCCGACCTTGGTGATGCGGGTGTAGCCGCCCTCGC
>JBEBWQ010000083.1:0-9548 GCA_040392075.1 Microbacterium sp. | reverse complement strand
CGCCGCGTGGGGGTCGGCGGGGGGGGCGCCCCCCCGGCGGGGGGCGGGGCGGGGGGGCCCCCCCCCCCCCCCCGCTTCTTCGTCCTCGCCTCAGACCTCGACGGCCAGGTCGTCGATCTCCTCCAGTCCCCCGCCGCGCTCCCGCAGCGCCTCGTAGGCGGCGAGGCGGGCGTTGTCGATCTCGGTGTTGCTCACGCCGCGCTTCCAGTAGCCGAACACGGCCACGTCGTCCTTGGCCAGGTTCAGCTCCGACCGGAAGAAGCGGCGGACCTCGCGCATCTCATCGCGCTCGCCCGCGCCCCAGACCGCGTAGCCGGCCGGGTCGGCGAGCGTCCGCGCCCGGGCGACGAGGGAGTCGCCCGCGGAGCCGACCCGGTGCAGCTCGACGCCGGCGATCGCCGGGAGCTCCGCGAAGGCCTCCTCGTCGTCGGTCACGACCCAGCCGACGGCCGGACGGCCCGCCGGCCAGTGCTCGAGCAGCGTCGCGAGCGCCGGGATCGCGGTCTCGTCCAGGAACAGCGCCGCCGGACGCTGCGGATCCGCTGCGGGCTCGGGCACCCGGAAGTGCGGGCGCGGCCCGCGGAAGCGCAGCTCGTCTCCGACCCGCACCGCCGCAGCCCAGCGCATCATGGGGCTCGGCTGGCCGTGCAGCACCAGGTCGATGTCGAGCAGGCCCCTGGCCGCGTCGTAGGCGCGCACGGTGTAGACCCGGGAGGCGTCCTCGTAGTCGGGTCCGAGCTCGAGGCGGATCGCGACGTTCGGGGCGCCCCAGTCCGCGTCGCGGTCGGCCGGCGCCAGCTCCACGGTCACCCGTTGCAGGCTCGGGGTCGCCCGGCGCACGGCGGTGACGCGGGTGTGCACGAAGACGAGGTCGCGGTCATGGTCGTCCTCCCGGAGGACCGAGGTGTCTTGCGTCATGGGATGTCTCCTCTTATGGATGGGGATGGGTCTGCGCCCGGGAAGGGGCGGCGGGAGGGGCGGCGGCCTCCCGGCGGCGGTCGCGGGGCACCACCAGCGGACGGCCGGTCTCCGGGTCGGGGAGGACGAGCGCCTCCAGGTCGAACACCTCGCGCAGCAGTGCGGGGGTGATCACCTCCGCAGCCGTGCCCTCGGCGACGATCCGCCCCTCGCGCATCGCGATGACGCGGGTGGCGTACCGCGCGGCGAGATTGAGGTCGTGCAGCACCGCGACGAGGGTGCGACCGCCCTCGCCGTGCAGGCGGGAGCAGAGGTCGAGCACGTCGAGCTGATGGGCGACGTCGAGGTAGGTGGTGGGCTCGTCCAGCAGCAGCACCGGGGTCTGCTGCGCGAGGGCCATCGCGATCCACACCCGCTGCCGCTGTCCGCCGGAGAGCTCGTCGACGAGGAGGCCGGCGCGATCGCGCATGCCCACCTCGTCCAGCGCCTCGGCCACGACCCGCTCGTCCTCCTCGGACCACTGCCGCAGCATGCTCTGGTGCGGGAACCGCCCGCGTGCGACAAGATCGGCCACGGTCACCGCATCGGGGGTGACCGGCGACTGGGCGAGCAGACCGATCCGCCGGGCGGCCTCCTTGCCGCGATAGGCCCGCAGGTCCCTGCCGTCCAGCAGCACCCGTCCGGCAGCGGGCGCGAGCATCCGGCCGAGCGCCCGCAGGAGGGTCGACTTCCCGCAGCCGTTCGGGCCGATGATCACGGTGAACCCCCCGTCCGGGATCCGCGTGCTCAGATCCGGCACCACCGTGCGTCCGGCGTATCCGAGGCGCACTCCCTCGGCGCTCAGGCGGGATGCATCGCTCACCGCGGTCGTCCTCTCGATCTCTGTGGTCCGTGCCGTCCGGGGTCCGGCCCCTGCGGGGTCTGTGCGTCGCTCTCGCATCACGCCCTCCTCGCCAGGAGCCACACGAGATAGGCGCCGCCGAGAAGGCTCGTCACCAGCCCGACCGGGGTGCGCAGGCCGACCTCCACGGTCTGCGCGAGGAAATCGGCGGCCACCAGCAGCATCGCCCCGGTGGCGAAGGAGGCGACCGTCTGCACGCCGCCCGACCGGGTGAGGCGGCGGGCGATCTGCGGCGCGGCGAGCGCGATGAAGGCGATGGGGCCGGCGACCGCCGTCGCCACTCCCACGAGGAGCACGGCCAGCAGCATCGCGGTGAACCGCACCCGCTCCACCCGCACGCCGAGCCCGGCGGCCAGGTCGTCGCCCATCTCCATGAGGGTGACCCGGCGCGCCACCGCCGCCAGCACGGGCCCGACGACGACCGCGACGCCGAGCGCGGCCAGCGCGTGGGTCCAGCCGCGTCCGGTGAGCGAGCCCGCCGTCCACTGCTGCACGAGACCGGCGTCGGTGATGTCGGCCCGCACGATGAGGAAGTCGGTGATCGCGCCGAGGACCGCTCCGGTGCCGATGCCGACGAGCACCAGCCGCAGCCCCCCGGTCACGCCGTCCTTGCGCGCGAGCAGGTAGACCACGAGCGCCGTGGCCAGTCCGCCGCCGATGGCGGAGAGGGCGATGGCGAGCATGCCGCCGCCGAAGATCGTGATCTGCACGACGGCCCCGGTGGCCGCGCCCGTGGTGAAGCCGATGACGTCGGGGGAGCCGAGCACGTTGCGCGAGATCGACTGGAAGACCGCGCCGGCCACCCCGAGACTGCCGCCGACGCCGACGGCGGTGAGCAGGCGCGGCAGACGGCGGCCCTGGACGGAGCGCACCGCCGAGGCCTCTCCGTCGCCGAGGAGCGCCCGCCAGATCTCGTCCGGGGCCAGCCGCATCGTGCCGGCGCCCAGCATGAGCACGCCGACCACCAACAGGGCGGCGATGAGCACGGCCGTGGCGATCAGCGGACGGACGCGGATCCGCACGGACCAGGGGCCCAGGCGCAGCACGCGGATCGGAAGCGCGGGCGCCCCTCCCCCCGCGATCCGGGCCGTCCCCGCGCTCACAGCGCCGCCATCCGCCGGGAGCGCACGAGCGCCACGAACAGCGGCCCGCCGAGGATGGCCACCGTGATGCCCGTCTGCAGCTCGGCGGGGGCCACGGCGACGCGGCCGGCGACGTCGGCGAGGAGCAGCACCGCCGGGGCCACCACGAGCACCCCGGGAAGCAGCAGGCGATGGTCCGGGCCCACGAGCGCGCGGACGATGTGCGGGGCGGCGAGCCCGACGAAGGCGATCGGCCCCGCCGCCGCGGTGGCCGCCCCGGCGAGGAGGACCACCGCGGCCACGGTCCCGGCCCGGGTGAGGGCGAGATTCGTGCCGAGGCTGCGCGCGGTCTCCTCGCCGAGGGCCACGGCGTTCAGCGGTCGCGCCAGCAGCATCGCGATGACGAGCCCCACCACGATGAACGGGACGACGGTCAGGACCACGTCCACGCCGCGTCCCTGCAGCGTGCCGACGACCCAGTAGCGGAAGCGCTGGAAGGTCGCCTCGTTGCTGATCAGCACGATCCCGGTCGCCGCGCCGATCGCCATGCTCACCGCCGCTCCCGCGAGTGCCATCCGGGCCGGCGTCGCGCCGCTGCGGTGCGCGACGCCCAGCAGATAGACCACGACCGCGCCGATGCCGGCGCCGAGGAAGGCGAACCAGACGTACCCGCCGATCTCCACGACCCCCAGGAACGCGATCGCGAAGACCACGGCGGCCGCGGCCCCGGCATTCACCCCGAGCAGGCCGGGGTCTGCCAGCGGGTTGCGGGTGAAGGACTGCATGAGCGCACCCGCCACTCCGAGCGCCGCGCCCACGACCAGTCCCAGCAGCACCCGGGGGATCCGGGAGTGCAGGACGACGACGTGATCGCTGTTGGTCGGATCGGGCGCCGTGAGCGCCTGGATCACGACCGCGGGCTCGATCCGGTGCGATCCGAGGATGATCCCTGCCGCACCGGCGAGCACGATCACCGCGAGACCGGCTCCGATGAGCAGCACCGCCCGGCGCGCGCTCCCCGTCCGCCCGCTCGAGGCGGACGGGGAGCGCCGCGGGGAGGTCGGCGCCTGCGTCGTCACAGGTGCCCCACTCCTCACGTGCCGATCTCCGAACGGAGTGCCGGCGCTGGCCGAGCCGCCCTCATCCGCCGGCCCGCCCTCACTTGCCGAACTCGGACACCAGCAGCTCCACGGTGTCCTTCGCGCTGAAGTAGTCCAGGCGGAAGGCGGCGCTGCCGAGCGAGAACACCCGGTCGCCGGTCACGGCGGGGGCGGTGCTCAGCAGCGGGTCGGTGGCGAAGCCCGCCACCTCGGCGTCCGCCGCGGCGGAGATCGGCACCACGAACAGGGTCTGGGACCCGGCGAAGGCCGCCGGCATGTTCTCGGCGGACACCATGGCGACACCGCTGCGCCCGCCCTGGCCGACGCTGGCGACCTCGGCGGGGACGTCGATGTACTCGAAGCCGAGGGAGGCCAGCAGGCTGGCCTGCGGGGTGTCGCCGGTGAAGGCCCACACGCCGTCGGCGCCCAGGTAGACCAGCGCGGTGGTCGGCTGCGCGGGAACGGCGATGCGTGTCGCCTGCTCCTTCACCCAGCCGTCGTACTCGGCGATGACCGCGGTCGCCCGGTCCTCCAGGCCGAGGATGTCGCCGAGCTCCACGGTCAGCTCCTGCCAGGTGACCGTGCCGTAGTCCAGCAGCACCGTGGGGGCGATGTCGCTGAGCTGGTCGTAGGCCTCCAGCACGGAGTCGCCGCCGTTGGCCGAGCCGATGATGAGGTCGGGACCGAAGGCGTCGACCGCGTCGAGGTCGAGCTCGAGGTTGCCGTAGACGATCTCGACGCCGCGCTCGTCGGCGACCTCCGCCCACTGCGAGAAGAGGCCCTTGCCGTCGGTGAGGCCGGAGACCGAGGTCGCCGCGGTGGCGCCGAGCGGGGCCTGGAGCGCGAGGAGGGATCCGGTGATCGAGGGCGAGGTGGACAGGATGCGGATCGGCTCGGCGGGGATCTCGGTCTCCCCGGCCGCGTGCACCACGGTGCGCGGCCAGGTGCCGTCGCTCTGCGCCTCCGGTGCCGGCGCGGCGCTCTCCGCGGGTGCCGATCCGCCGGAGCAGGCGGCGAGGGCGAGGACGGCGGCGGTCACGGTGAGACCCGCCGCGGAACGCAGGGCAGTGTGCATGATCGAGGTGCTTTCTGTCGGGATGCAGGGGGAACGCAAGGATGCGACTAAAGTAAAAGGGTAGGCAACCCTAAGTTCATCTGGTTTTCCCGATCCGCCATCCTCTTACCCTGCTCATGCCTCTGCCCTCCTCCTTCGCCGGCCCGGCCGTCTCCCGCGACCCGCTGCTGCTCTGGGTGCACACGGGGCGCGCGGTCGTGACCGCCGAGGGCGCCGAGCACCCGGTCGAGGCCGGCCACGCCCTCCTCCTGCGTCCCGGCATCCGCTACGCCCTGCGCACCTCCCCCGGCAGCATCGCCGTCCCCCTGCTGCTCTCCGCCGAGGAGAACGGCACGCCGCGCCGGCCAGTGGCCCGGATCGCGGTCCCGCCCGCGTGGCACGACCGGCTCCTGTTCGAGTTCATCCGCAATCTCGGCTACCTGCGCAGCGACACCGCCCTGCCCCAGGCGCTCCCCGACCTGATCGCCGCCGCGGGAGACCCGGCCGCCGGCGCTCTTCCCCCGCTCCCCCGGTCGGCGGAGGCGTTCCGGGCGGCGCATCTGATCCTGCAGGACCCCGGCGACGACGCCTCCGCCGGTGATCTGGCCGCCGCCGTCCGTGTCAGCGAGCGCACGCTGCAGAGGAGGTTCACGGAGGAGACCGGGCTCTCCCTCACCGCCTGGCGCACCCGCGCACGGATCGCCGCCGCCCAGGAGCACCTGGCCGTGGGACGCTCCCTCTCCTGGGTGGCCGGGCGGGTCGGTTTCGCCACCGACAGCGGGTTCGTCCGCGCCTTCCGCCGCTTCGCCGGGGAGACCCCCGGGGCCTTCCAGCGCCGGATGCGGAACGAGCCGCGCACCCGGAGCAGCGGGGGAACCGGGCTCGCCGTCACCGCAGATGCCCGCCTGCCCGAGACCGCGCCCGCCATCCCCGCGAGCGCCACCTGGGCACGGGTGAACGGCGCGCACGTCGCCGTCTGGGTCCACCGGGGAAGCGCGCGCGTGGAGATCGGGGAGCGGCGTTTCGCGCTGGGCACCGGAGAGGCGCTGATCCTGCCGGCCGGCGTCCGCACCCGGACCGAGGTGGACGAGGACTCCCTCCTGCTCCCGCTCGGGTTCCGCGTCGCCACCGGGGCCCCGGTCTCCGTCGACGCGCTGCGCACCACCCTGTTCGAGCCCGCGGACGACGTCCGCCTTCTGCACGGCCTCGTCTCGACCTACACGCCCCTGCGCCCGAACGGGCACAGCGAGACCGGGCTCTTCGACGAGGTCGCACGGCGCACGACCGGTGCGCTGCCGTCCCCCGTCGGCACGACCATGCCGGACGCCCGGGGTGAGCCGAGCCTGGCGACGCAGCTGGCGCTCCGGGTGACCCGCGACCCCGCGGCCGACATCGGGCTGGAGGAGTGGGCGCGGACCGCGCAGGTCGACCCGGGGTCGCTGCGTCGCGCCTTCCGCTCCGAGACCGGCATCTCCTTCCCGCAGTGGCGGATGATCACCCGGATGACGCAGGCGCGCGAGCAGCTCACCCTCGGCATCCCGCCCACCGCGGTCGCCCGGAATCTCGGGTACGCGCATCTCCCGGCTTTCACCCGGGCGTTCCGCACGGTGCACGGGCACTCTCCGCAACAGTTCCTCGCCACCGAGCGCGCCCGCCGGGCCGCGGTGGACTGGCGGCGGGAATGGAGCGACGCCCTGGGCCGGGCGAAGCGCACCCGCGTCTGAGGACGCGCGGCGATCAGGCCGGGCGCGGACGGATGACGGGGCGCCGGCTGGGCTTGGCCCCGCCGGCCTCGCCCGCCGCGATCTCGCTCACGTCCGCCGGCTCCGCCGACACCTCAAGGCGCAGGGCCTGCGTGAGGGCGAGACCGTGCCGGGTGGTCAGGACGAGCCGCTCGAACTGCTCATCCCCCTCGAGATCGATGACGACGCCGGCCCGGTGGTTGCGGATGAGGACGAAGTCCAGGCCGCTGGCCGACTTCCAGCTGCCGGCCGCCAGCACACCGGGGAGATGAGTGCCCGGGCTGGGGACGCCGCGCAGCCAGGTGGTCGGATCGTCGGTGAGCTGCACCTTGGCGATGGTGTCACGCGCGACGCGCACGTTGTCACGGTGGAAGGAGACGCCCCGCTCGAAGGGCGTGAGCACCACTTCCAGCTGCGTCCGATCCAGCAACAGGGTCACCATGGACCCAGTCTGCCAGCGTCGGGCCGAAAGCACGGCGCGACGTGCTCACAGATCCGCAACGATCAGCGCTGCTCCTCGCGGGGAGGGAGCTGATGGACGCCGGTCCAGGGCGCGAACTCGTCGGCGGCATGGGGCAGGGTGAACTGCGACACGTTCGAGATCAGGGCATCGACGTCGTGCACATCCGGCGTCTCCGAGACCATCAGCCCCACCTGCGCGGCGTCCTGCGCGGTCTGCGAGCCGATCGCGACGAGCAGCGTGGCCGCGGGGATGTCCGGGAACTGCTCGCGCACCTGCTGCGCGACCGAGGCGCTGGTGACCAGGATCGCGTTCACCCGGCCGCTGCGCACGTCCTGCTGGACGCGGTCGCTCACCGGCACGCCCACGGTGCGATAGGCCACGATGCTCCGCACGTCGTGCCCCGCCTCGCGCAGCCGGTCGGCGAGCAGCGGCTTGGAGTGCTCGCCGCGGAGGGAGAGGATGCGCCGCGGCATGCCCTCCTCGGCGATGATCCGCGCGGCCAGGTCCGTCGCGGAGTTGTCCTGGTCCGGGACCAGCGCCACCTCGTATCCGGCCGCCGTGAGCGCCTGGGCCGTCGTGACGCCGACCGCCGCGATCCTCGTGGACGGGGGCACCACCACCTGATGCGCGAAGAGCACGTCCACGGTGGTGGCGCTCGTGACGCTGAGCCAGTCGAAGCGGCCCTCGGCCAGCTCGCCCAGGGCGACGTCCAGCGCGTTCTCGTCGGCGGCCGGGGCGAAGTCGATGAGGGGCGCGATCACCGGCACGGCCCCCTGAGCCCGCAGGCTCGCCGCGACGCCGTCGCCCCAGCTGCCGCCCCGGGGCACGAGGATGCGCCATCCGGTCAGCGGTTTCCGGTGCTTGTCATCGAGTGTGGTCATAGGATCGCTCTCTCAGACGGCAGGTTCCCCCACCGCACGTTCGAGCAGCCGACGGTATGCCGGAGAGAACCCGACCGCGCGCGCGACGGAAACGGGTACTTCCTCCGCGCCATTGCTGCTGCCGTTCTGTCGAATATACCCCTCGGCCGGACCGGTGTCTTCCCCGCGCCGGTTCCGAGGGGTCGACGCCGCGGCCCGTCACTCCTCCGAGCGCGGGACGAACACGCGGAACGGTCAGCGGGAGAGGAAGCGAGCGAGACCCCAGACGGCGATGCCGGCGGCACTGGCGAGCGCGACCACGCCCACTACGGCGCCGACCGGGTTGCGATCGGCGTAGGCGCGCGCCCGGCGGATCGCCCGCCCCGAGGCCTTCTGCACCCGGCGGGGGACGTTGGCCTTCTCCTCGATCGCCGCCAGGGCGGCCTTCAGCTCGGCGCGCGCCGCCTGCACGGGGTCGGCGATGTCGAGGGGCACAGCGGTGCGCGGCAGCGGATCAGAAGTCGTCATCGCCGGCCTCCTTCACGAGACGGATGTCCTGGGCGACGGCCTGCGCGGGGTTCTCCCGCGCCAGGAGCCGGCGGAACCGGAGCAGGCCCAGCAGGGCGAAGAACGCGGTGACCAGGATGAGCAGAACGAACACGGCGATCGCCGACAGCCAGACCGGCCACCAGGAGGACAGCCCGGCGATCGCGAAGACGAGGATCACCGGCACCGCCCAGAACAGGAAGAACAGGGCGACGAGGAACCACAGGCCGCCCATCCCGGCGTCCTTGGAGGTGCGCCGGACCCACGTCTTGGCGGCCGCGATCTCGGCCTTGACGAGGGTCGAGATCAGCTCGGGCAGATCGCCGAGGAGCGTCAGCAGGCTGTCGTCCGCCCGATTGCGGAAGGGACGCATGCGCTACTTCTTCTTCCGGGGCGCGGAGGCGCCCGCGCTCTTCCGATCCGTCGCGGCATCCGCCACGGCGTCCTGCACGGCCTCGACCGTGTCCTCCACGGCCTCGGCGACCTCCTCCGCCGCGTCCTTGCCGGTGGCGACGGCGCGGTCGAGGCGCTGCCCCGGCGTGCCGGTGCCGCCGGCCGCGCGGGCCACCTTCACCGCGCCGGTCCACAGCGCGGTCGGGATCGCCATCGCCTGGCTGCGGGCGAAGTCCTTCACCTGCGTCACCCGCTCCTGCACCGGGTCGAGGTGCCAGATCTTCAGCCACTGGGTCTTGATCTGCTCGTATCGCTCGCGTCCGGCTCGCGCACCCAGCACGTAGCCGACGCCGAGCCCGACGACCAGTCCGATCTTCCCCTTCATGGAGAGGCCTCCTCACTGTGGTGCCGGGCCGGAGCCCGGGTACCGGACTCCCAGCGTAACCCCATATTCCGTTCTCGGCATCTATCGGGCGGATTCCGGCCCGG
>JBEBWQ010000082.1:0-9582 GCA_040392075.1 Microbacterium sp. | reverse complement strand
GGGGGAGCGGAGCGGCGGGAGGGGGAGGTGCCACGGCCGTAGGATGGAAGGCCTATGAACCCCGATGCCCTCTCCGAAGCCCTGCTCGCCGTGCTCGCGCCGATCGCCGAGGAGCGAGGGGAGGGACCCGGGGGTGCCTCGGAGGTCGCCGCCGCTGACATCGTCTTCGATCGTCCCCGCAGCCGCGAGCACGGGGACTGGGCCACCAACATCGCGATGCGCCTGGCCAAGTCTCTCGGGATGAACCCGCGTGAGCTCGCCCAGCGGATCGCCGACGGCCTCGCCGCGGCGCCCGGCATCGCGAGCGCCGAGGTCGCCGGCCCCGGCTTCATCAACATCCGGCTCGACGCGGCGGCCGCAGGTGCCCTGGCGAAGACGATCGTGGAGGCCGGCGTCGGCTACGGCCGCAACGACAGTCAGGCCGGGCGCACGATCAACATCGAGTTCGTCAGCGCCAACCCCACCGGGCCGCTGCACATCGGTCACACCCGCTGGGCCGCGCTGGGCGACGCGATCGCACGCCTGCTCGCCGCGAGCGGGGCCGAGGTGGCCCGCGAGTTCTACATCAACGACGCCGGGGCCCAGATGGAGCGCTTCGCGCACTCGATCCTCGCCGCGGCGAAGGGAGAGCCGGCCCCGGAGGACGGCTACCAGGGCGCGTACATCGGCGACCTCGCGGCGCGGGTGCTGGCCGAGCGCCCGGACCTGCTCGAGCTCCCCGTCGACGAGCAGCTGATCGCCGCGCGTGAGCTGGCCTACGGCTACCAGCTGGCCGAGCAGCGGGCGTCGCTGGAGGCCTTCAACGTCCACTTCGACAACTGGTTCTCCGAGCGCATCCTGCACGCGCAGGACGAGACGGGCCGGAGCCTGGTCGACCGGGCGGTGGAACGCCTGCGGGCGCAGGGCCACGTCTTCGACGAGGAGGGCGCGGTGTGGGTGCGCACCACCGACTTCGGCGACGACAAGGACCGCGTGATCCGCCGCTCCAACGGCGAGTACACCTACTTCGCCGCCGACGCCGCCTACTACCTGGACAAGGGCGACCGCGGCTACGCGCACAAGATCTATCTGCTCGGCGCCGATCATCACGGCTACGTGCACCGGCTGAGGGCGCTCGCGGGAGCCGCGGGCGACGACCCCGAGAAGGACATCGAGGTGCTCATCGGGCAGCTGGTCTCGGTGGGCGGGGCGCGGCTCTCCAAGCGCGCGGGCAACATCATCGAGATGGACGACCTGCGCGAGTGGCTCGGCACCGACGCCCTGCGCTACTCGCTGGAGCGGTCGCCGGCCGACTCGCCGCTCTCGCTCGATCCCGAGCTGCTGCAGAAGCGCACCAATGACAACCCCGTCTTCTCGGTGCAGTATGCGCACGCGCGCACCCACAACGCCTCGCGTAATGCCCTGGACTCCGGGGTCGACCGCTCCGAGTTCGCGCCGGAGCTGCTCACCCACGAGACCGAGGCGGCCCTGCTGGGCGCGCTGCAGGAGTTCCCTCGCCTGGTCGGCTTCGCCGCCTCGCTGCGCGAGCCGCACCGCATCGCCCGGTACCTGGAGGAGCTCGCCGGGCTCTACCACCGCTGGTACGACAACTGCCGGATCATCCCGAAGGGCGAGGACCCGATCGAGGCCGTGCACCGCACGCGGCTGTGGCTGAACGACGCCACCGGCCAGGTGCTGCGCAACGGACTCGACCTGCTGGGAGTCTCCGCCCCCGAGCGGATGTAGCCGCCGATCGGACGCAGCCGCCGCACGCGCGGCAGAGGGAGGCGAAGGACATGAGCCGGGATCAGCCGACCGTCCCGTATCCGCGTGACCTCGGCGAGCATCCGACGGTGCCGCTGCCCGACCTCGCTGGCCCGGTCCGGCGTCGCCGGCGGTGGCCGTGGGTCCTCCTCGCGGCGGTCGTCGTCATCGCCGGCCTCCTCGTGGCGGCCGAGTTCATCACCCGCGGCATCGTCGACCGCACGGTGCGCGCGCAGGTCGTCCAGGCGCTGCAGCTGCCGGCGGATCAGCCGATGACGGTCGAGGCCGGGGGCATCCTCCTGCCCCAGGTGATCGCCGGGCGCCTGGACGAGCTGCGGCTGAGCTCGGACGCGGTGACGCTCGGCCAGGTGACGGCCGCCGTCGACGTGACGGCGCAGGGCGTCCCGCTGCGCGGCGGCGACCTGACCGCGGCGTGGGGGAGCCTGCGCATCGGCGAGGCGGAGTTCGCCCGCCTGCTCATCGGCATGGACCTGCCGGTGGAGGAGGTCTCGCTGGCCGAGCCCGACGTGCAGCTCGGCGGATCCTTCCGCGTGTTCGGTGCGGAGATCCCGGTGACGCTGACGCTCACGCCGGGGGCGGAGGGCGGGGACATCCTCCTCACCGCGGTCTCGGCCTCGCTGGGCGGCGCCGAGATCGACATCGCGACGCTCGGCAGTCGGCTGGGCGCGGTGGGCGCCGCCCTCGCCGGGCCGCAGCGGATCTGCGTCGCCGACCGCCTGCCGTCCGGGCTCCGACTGGAGGGGCTCCGCGTGGAGGGCGCGGAGATCGTCGCCGACATCGTCGTGGATCCGGCGATCGCGACCGATCCGGTGCTGCTCGACCCGGGCGTGTGCGGCTGAGGGGGTGAGCCGGGAACGGTGAAGGCGCCTGGGCCCTCCCCGAGACCTGCGTCCTGGTGGGGCGGGTCGGCGCCTTCGACGACCAGGCTACCCGGCTTCGGGTAAGGCTCGGCCCGGGCGTGTGCGGCTGAGGGACTCCCGATGGAGTGGCGACTGCCCATGATGAGCTCGGCCCGGGCGTGTGCGACCGAGGGTCCGCGCGCGGCGGCCGGGTGCGTTCTCCGGCCGGCGCACTTCTCTGCCGGGCTCTCTCCGGCGGCGGAGGTGTGCCCGCCCGAGGATCCGTCCTCGCGCCGACATGTCTCCTCGGCTCGGCCGGCCCATCGCCGAGGTCCGACGGTCACTACCCCCCCCGGCCCAACAGCGCCTCAGACCCGCGGCACCCCTCCGACCCGCGACGCCGAGACCACGCCAACGTCCCCAGAACCGGAGGATCTGCACGCAATCAGCCTGTTCTGGGGACGTTGGCCTGTTCTCGGGATCAGGGCGGGGCGACCTGCCCGACAGATCTGCCCGACCGGTCCGCCCGGTTGCCCGGCCCGCAACGGGCCTGGTGGTCGGGTGGCCTAGAATCGAAGGGTCCCCGGCACAGGTCTCCGGGGCGAATCCCGTCCCGATTGGTGCTCCGTGTCCGTCGCCCTGCCCGCCGTCCCCGACTGGCTCACCGTGCCCGCGGACGCGAACGGCCTCGTCGCCCCGGTCTGGCCCGCCTCGGCGCACCGCGACGTCGACGGGGCGCTCGTGATCGGCGGCGCCCGCGCGGACGACCTGGTCGCGCGCTTCGGCACCCCGCTGCTCGTCCTCGACGAGCAGGAGGTGCGCACCCGTTCCGCGGCGACCCGCACCGCCTTCGCCGCGGCCGCGGCCGCGCACGGGACGACCGCCCGCGTCTACTACGCCGGGAAGGCCTTCCTCTCGGCGGACGTCGTCCGATGGGTGCGCGACGAGGGGCTGAACATCGACGTCTGCACCGGCGGGGAGCTCGCCGTCGCGGTGGCCGCGGGTGCGGAGCCCGCGCGGATCGGCTTCCACGGCAACAACAAGTCCGTCGCGGAGCTGAGCCGCGCGGTCGAGACCGGCGTCGGGACGATCATCGTCGACAGCGCGATCGAGGTGGAGCGGCTGGCGGCGATCACCGCCGCACGTCCCGACGCGCCGCCGCAGGCGGTGCTCGTCCGGGTCAACAGCGGCGTGCACGCCGAGACGCACGACTTCCTGGCCACCGCCCACGAGGATCAGAAGTTCGGCTTCCCGCTGGAGGGGGCCGAGGCGATCGTGGCCCGCATCCGCCGGATCCCGGGTCTGGTCTTCGCCGGTCTGCACTGCCACATCGGCTCCCAGATCTTCGGCGTGGCGGGGTTCCGCGAGTCGGCGACGCGCCTGCTCGACCTGCACGCGCGCCTGCTCGCGGGGGGAGAAATGCCGCTGCTCAATCTCGGCGGCGGCTTTGGCATCGCCTACACCGCCGCGGACGACCCCACGCCGATCGCGGAGCTCGCCCGGGGCATCGTGGACGCGGTGGCGGACGGCTGCCGGGAACGGGGCATCCCGCTGCCGGGGCTGGCCTTCGAGCCGGGCCGATCGATCATCGGCACCGCCGGGGTGACGCTCTACGAGGTCGGCACCATCAAGGACGTCGCCCTGGACGACGGACGCGCCCGTCGCTATGTCAGCGTGGACGGCGGCATGAGCGACAACGCCCGGCCCGCGCTGTACGGCGCGCAGTACTCCGCCCGCCTCGCCGCGCGTGCGGGCGAGGGGGAGCCGGTGCTGGTCCGCGTGGTCGGCAAGCACTGCGAGTCCGGCGACATCGTCGTCGACCATGAGTACCTCCCCGGCGACGTCGCTCCCGGCGATCTGCTCGCCGTGCCGGCGACGGGCGCGTACTGCCAGCCGCTGGCGAGCAACTACAACCACGTGCCGCGTCCGCCCGTGATCGCCGTCCGCGACGGCGAGGCGCGCGTGATCGTACGCGGCGAGACGATCGACGACCTGCTCGCGCGCGACGCCGGGCTGGACCTCTCCACCGAGCCCGCCCCCACCCGAGAAGGAGCACGATGACCCACTTCCGGAGGAGCATCAATGACTGAGTACCGCCGATTGCGGGTGGCGCTGCTGGGCGCCGGAGCCGTGGGCTCCCAGGTGGCCGATCTCCTGATCCGGCATGCCGACGAACTGGCCGATCGCGCGGGCGCGCACCTCGACCTCGTGGGCATCGCCGTGCGCAACCCCGACGCGCCGCGCGAGGGCGACCTGCCGCGCGAGCTGTTCACGACCGACGCCGAGGGGCTCATCACCGGCGCCGACATCGTGATCGAGCTGATGGGCGGCATCGAGCCGGCCCGCACCTCGATCCTGCAGGCGATCGGCTCGGGCGCGGACGTCGTCACGGCGAACAAGGCCCTGCTGGCCACCCACGGCCCGGAGCTGTTCGAGGCCGCCGACCGCGTGGGCGCGTCCATCTCCTACGAGGCCGCGGTCGCCGGGGCCATCCCGATCATCCGCCCCCTGCGCGACTCGCTCGCCGGCGACCGGGTGCAGCGCATCATGGGCATCGTGAACGGCACCACCAACTACATCCTGGACCGGATGGACACCGAGGGCGCGGACTTCGCCGGGGTGCTCGCCGATGCGCAGCGGCTGGGATACGCCGAGGCCGACCCCACCGCGGACGTGGAGGGCTACGACGCGGCGCAGAAGGCCGCGATCCTCGCCAGCCTCGCCTTCCACACCGCCGTCCCCGCGGAGAGCGTGCACCGCGAGGGCATCACCGGGGTGACCCCGGCGATGATCGAGGAGGCCCGTCAGGCCGGCTACGTGATCAAGCTGCTGGCCGTGTGCGAGCGGATCGACGTCGACGGCGCCGAGTCCATCTCGGTCCGCGTCTATCCGGCTCTCGTGGCCCGCAGCCATCCGCTGGCGAGCGTGCACGGCGCCAACAACGCGGTGTTCGTCGAGGCCGATGCCGCAGGGCCGCTGATGTTCTACGGCGCGGGGGCGGGTGGCATCCAGACCGCCTCGGCGGTGCTGGGGGATGTCGTCTCGGCGGCCCGCCGGCACATGGCCGGGGGCGTGGGCGTGGGCGAGTCGACCCGCGCGGGCCTGCCGGTCGTGCCGATCGGGCACGTCGTCACCCGCTACCAGATCACCCTCGAGGTCGCCGACCAGCCGGGCGTGCTCGCCGCGATCGCCACGATCCTGGCCGAGGGCGACGTCTCGGTCGCGACCGTCGTGCAGACGGTCACGGAGGACGCGGACCCCCGCGCGCGCCTCGTCATCGGCACCCATCAATCCACCGAGCAGGCGCTGAGCGAGACCGTCGCCCGCCTCGCCGAAAGCAGCGTCGTCAAGCGCGTGGACTCCGTCCTGCGCGTGGAAGGAGAATGACATGGCACACCTCTGGCGCGGAGTCCTGCGCGAGTACGCCGACCGCCTCGGGGTCACCGAGGACAGCACCGTGGTCACCCTGGGCGAGGGCGGCACGCCGCTCATCCCCGCCCCGGCGCTGTCGCGCCTGACCGGCACGGACGTCTGGGTGAAGTTCGAGGGCATGAACCCGACCGGGTCCTTCAAGGACCGCGGGATGACCGTGGCGCTCTCGCGCGCCGTGGAGCACGGGGCGAAGGCCGTCATCTGCGCCTCCACCGGCAACACCTCCGCGTCGGCGGCGGCCTACGCCGCGCACGCCGGCATCACCGCCGCGGTGCTCGTGCCCGAAGGCAAGATCGCCATGGGCAAGCTCAGCCAGGCCGTGGTGCACGACGGCCAGCTCATCCAGATCCGCGGCACCTTCGACGACTGCCTCGACATCGCGCGCGAGCTCGCCGAGAGCTACCCCGTGCACCTGGTCAACTCCGTCAACCCCGACCGCATCGAGGGGCAGAAGACCGCCGCCTACGAGATCGTGGAGCAGCTGGGCGACGCCCCCGACTTCCACTTCATCCCGGTGGGCAACGCCGGCAACTACACCGCCTACACCCGCGGCTACCGCGAGGAGGCCGAACGCGGCGTCAGCACCCGCGTGCCGCGGATGTTCGGCTTCCAGGCCGAGGGATCCGCGCCCCTGGTGCGCGGCGAGGTGGTGAAGAACCCGGAGACGGTGGCCACGGCCATCCGGATCGGCAACCCGGCCTCGTGGGACCTCGCGCTCGAGGCGCGGGAGGCGACCGACGGCTACTTCGGCGCCATCGACGACGCCCGCATCCTCGCCGCCCAGAAGCTGCTCGCCGCCACCGTGGGCGTGTTCGTGGAGCCGGCCAGCGCGATCAGCCTGGCGGGGCTCCTGGACCGCGCCGAGGCGGGTGCGGTGCCGAAGGGCGCGCGCGTCGTGCTCACGGTGACCGGTCACGGCCTGAAGGATCCGCAGTGGGCGCTGCGCCGCCCCGACGGCACCGAGGTGATGCCGACGGTCGTGGACGCCGCCACCGCCGAGGTCGCGAGCGTGCTGGGTCTGGTGCGCAACGGGAACGACGCGTGAGTCCGAGCGCGGCGGACGTCGTCGGCCGCACCGTCGAGGTGCAGGTGCCCGCCACCAGCGCCAACCTCGGTCCGGGCTTCGACACGCTGGGCCTGGCGCTGAGCGCCTATGACGAGCTGATCGTCACCGCCCTGCCCGCAGGCGTCGTGGAGATCGAGGTCACCGGGGAGGGCGCCGAGGAGATCCCGCGGGACGCCTCGCACCTGGTGGTGCGCTCCATCGCGCACGTCTTCGCCGATGCGGGCCGACCGCTGCCGGGTCTGCGCATGCTGGCCCGCAACGGCGTCCCGCACGGCAAGGGGATGGGCTCCTCGGGAGCGGCGGTCGCCGCCGGCGTCCTCGCCGCGAAGGGACTGCTGGAGGGCATCGTCGAGTTCACTGACGACGACCTGCTGCGGCTGGCCACCGAGCTGGAGGGGCACCCCGACAACGTCGCGCCCGCGCTCTTCGGCGGCCTCACCATTGCCTGGACGGGGGAGGACGGCCCGCAGCACAAGAAGCTCCTCGTGCACCGCGGAGTCGCCCCGCTCGTGCTGGTCCCCGAGCAGCAGATGTCCACGAGCCTGGCGCGGAGCCTGCAGCCGCAGCACGTCTCGCGCGAGGACGCGGTGTTCAACGTCTCGCGCTCGGCGCTGCTGATCGCGGCGCTCACGCAGAGCCCGGAGCTGCTGCTGGACGCCACGGCCGATCGCCTGCACCAGGACTACCGGGCGCAGGCGATGCCCGCCACGTACAGTCTGGTGCAGGCCCTCCGCGCCGAGGGATTCGCCGCGGTGGTCTCCGGGGCGGGCCCCAGTGTGCTCGTCCTCGCCGACGGTCCGGGGCGGCGTCAGGCGGCCGCGGAGGCGGCAGCCGCCGTGACGGACACGCCCTGGGACGCCTTGATGCTCGCCGTCGACGTGCGCGGTGGTACAGTGAGAGAACGAGCAGGGGGCTCCGCGTAACGCGGATCTTGCCCCTTCGCATTCTGCGATATCCCCACGATCCCGGATCTCTCCCGGCGTGGAGGGCAGGCACTCGTCTTCCCTCTCCGCCGTGTTCTTTCTCTCCCGTGTGATCGTGCATGCGCGCGGCATTCCGCCGCCCGCATGGTCCGCTCATTCCCGAAATCATCCCCACCTATGAGGAGTGTCCGTGGAGAATCCCTCCGACACCCAGAACGACCAGACCCTCTCGGCTCCGACCGAGGCCGCGCCCGCCGCTGCCGAGGCTGCGACCGAGACCCCCGCGCGCAAGCGCGCCCCGCGCCGGGCCACCACCGCGACCGCCGCGGCGAAGGCGGCCGAGGCTGAGGTCGCCACACCGGCGCCCGCCGACGGCTCCGCGGCCGCCGCGCCCGCCGACGAGGCGCCGGCGAAGGCGCCCCGCCGCACCCGGGCGAAGAAGACCGAGGCCGCCGACACGGCGCCTGCCGCCGAGGTCGGCGCGGATGCGGCACCGGCCGAGGAGGCCCCCAAGCGCCCGTCGCGGGCGCGCAAGACCCCGGCGAAGACCGCCGCCGCTGACGAGGCCGCGGGGCAGGGTTCCGCACCCGCCGAGACCGCCGCCGCACCCGCCGACGGTGAGGCCGCGACCGAGAAGGCGCCCGCCCGTCGCGGCCGCCGCGCCACCTCGGCGACCGCCGCAGCGGAGCCGGCCGGGCCGGCTGAGAAGACCGCCGCCGAGACGCTGGCGGAGACCGCCGGTGCGGAGACCCCCTCCGCCCCGGCCGCCTCCGCGGAGAGCGTGGCGAGCGACGCACCCGCCGCCACCGGTGGCGAGGAGGCCTCCGGCGGCCGGAGCCGGAGCCGCAGCCGCAGCCGCAACCGCGGCCGGGGCGAGAACGGCGAGAACGGCCAGGACGCGCAGAACCAGAACGGTCAGAACGGTCAGAGCCAGGGCGGCCAGAACCAGAAGCAGGGCGGCCGTGACAGCAACCGCGGTCGCGGCGAGAACCCCGCGGACGGTCGCGACGGCGAGGGCGCCGGCCGCGGTCGCCAGCGCAACAAGCGCCGGGGCGAGCCCGTCGACGAGTTCGAGACCGAGATCGGCGAGGACGACGTCCTCATCCCGATCGCGGGCATCCTCGACGTCCTGGACAACTACGCCTTCGTGCGCACCACCGGCTACCTCCCCGGCCCCAGCGACGTCTACGTCTCCCTGGGACAGGTCAAGAAGCACAACCTCCGCAAGGGCGACGCGGTCGTCGGCGCCATCAAGCAGCCGCGCGAGGGCGACCAGCAGGGGCGTCAGAAGTACAACGCGCTGGTGAAGGTCGACTCGGTGAACGGCCTGTCCGCCGACGACGCGGCGAGCCGCGTGGAGTTCGGCAGCCTCACCCCGCTCTACCCGCAGGAGCGCCTGCGGATGGAGACGGCGCCGGAGAAGCTCACCCAGCGGCTCATCGACCTCATCGCCCCCATCGGCAAGGGTCAGCGCGGCCTCATCGTCGCTCCGCCCAAGGCCGGCAAGACCATCGTGCTGCAGCAGATCGCGAACGCGATCGCGCAGAACAACCCCGAG
>JBEBWQ010000081.1:0-9638 GCA_040392075.1 Microbacterium sp. | reverse complement strand
GGCGCCTCGGTCGCCCCGGCGACGAGCGTGGAGCGCACATCGCCGGTCCGGGAGCCGGAGCCGGAGCCGGAGCCGGACGACGACGGCGAGGGCGCCGGGATCTGAACCCCCGTCCGTCCCGGGCGCGCCCCGCGCGGCGGCGCATCCGGGTCCTGAGAACAGGACGTCAGCCTGGGAACAGGAGGATCTCTCGCAGAACGTCCTGTTTTCGGGCTGGTCTCCTGTTCTCGGGCCGGTCTCTTGTTCTCGGCCCGTCGCCGTCGAGGTGCTTGTCCTCCGGGTCCTGAGAACAGGACGCTAGCCCGGGAACAGGAGGATTTCTCGCAGAACGTCCTGTTTTCGGGCTGGTCTTCTGTTTTCGGGCCGGCGCCGTCGCGGGGTGCTCGCCGTCGCCGGCAGGGTCGGAGGACACCTCCGCTCGGTGAGCCCGTCCCTCGATCGGGGGAGGCCCCCGGCTTCCGGGCCGGTCGACGCACGCGGGAGCGGCGGACACGCGCAGCCGGTCCCTTCGGGAGGGCCGCTGTCCGCCCGGGAGCCGGAGGGGTCAGCCCGCGGCGGCGGGGTCGGCGAAGATCACCGTCTCCTGACGACCGCGCACGCGGGCGGCGGGGAGCGGGGCACCGGCGCGCACCTGCGCGAGAGCCTCCGCCTTGTCTCGGCCTGCGACGACGAGCCAGACGCGCGCGGAGGAGTCCAGCACCGGCAGGGTGAGGGTCACGCGCTCCGGCGGCGGCTTGGGGGAGTCGCGCACGGGGAGCGCCGCTGCGGCGGTCTCGTCGATCTCGTCGCGTCCGGGGAAGAGCGAGGCGATATGCCCGTCGGGGCCCATGCCGAGGAAGCACACGTCGAACGCCGGCCAGGCGCCGCCCTCGGGGGCGTGCGCGGCGAGCTCGGCGGCGTAGGCCGCGGCGGCCTCGTCGAGGGTGAGCCCGGCGTCGGACGCGGGCATCTCGTGCACGTTCTCCGCCGGCACGGCGATGTGGTCGAGCAGGGCCGTCCGGGCCTGCCCGGCGTTGCGGTCGGCGTGGTCGTGCGGCACGAAGCGCTCGTCGCCCCACCAGAAGTGCACGCGGGACCAGTCGGTGTCCGCCGCGGCGGGGGACTCCGCCGCGGCGCGCAGCACGGCGATCCCCATCGTGCCTCCGGTGAGCGCCACGTGCGTGACGCCCGCCGAGGCCGACCGGGTGCGCACCACCCCGAGGAAGCGCTCGGCCACCTCGGCGGCGAGGCTCGCGGGATCGGGGAAGAGGACCAGCGGGGTCGTCATGCCGCCTCCTCGGCGTGGGGCGCGGGGCCGCCCGCGGCAGGGGAGGCCGAAGCGGAACGACCGGCGGCGGGGTCGTCCTCCTCGACCCTCTCCGGCGGGCCCAGCTTCTCCCAGCCCTCGGTGATGACCCGGCCGTAGAGCAGGTCGGGGTCGAGGCGGCGCAGCTCCTCGGCCAGGCACTCGCGGAGGGTCCGGCGGGGCAGATGCAGCTCGTGGTCGGGCTGGCCGGGCTGGCGCAGCAGGGCGACGCCGGGGGTCGGGCGCTCCAGCACGATGTCGCCGTTGCTGCGGGTCAGGCGCACCGAGTGGATCCCCTCCTGCCAGACCGCGGGGTCCTCGTACGACCAGCGCACGGGGACGTCCAGGGCCATGCGCAGCCAGCTGGCGAGCAGCGCGGTGGAGGGGGAGGCGGCGGATCCCCGGACCTCCACCGCGGTCACCTCCAGATACGGCGGCTGATCGAGCACGGCGGCCAGCTGCTCGCGCCAGTGGGTGAGGCGGGTCCAGGCGAGGTCGGTGTCGCCGGGGACGTGCGTGCGGGCCAGCAGCGAGAGGCGGTCGCGGACGTCGGGCGAGGTGGCCGCGTCGGTGATGCGGCGCTGCGCGATGCGGCCCAGCGGGGAGCCGGCGGGGTCCGCGGGGGCGTCCTCCGGCCACCACGCGACGACCGGGGCGTCGGGCAGCAGGAGGCCGGTCACGAGGCTCTCCGGGTTCTCCGCCGCCTCGCCGTGGGCGCGCAGCACGATCACCTCGCTCGCGCCGGCGTCGCCGCCGACGCGGATCTGGGCGTCCAGCCGGGGCTCGCCCGGTCCCGTGGTCAGCACGATGACGCGCATGGGGTGCTCGCGCGAGGCGTCGTTGGCCGCGTCGATCGCCGCTTCCGCGACGCCGTTGTGCGCGGCGATCACCAGGGTCAGCACCCGGCCGAGGGCGACGGCGCCGCCGTCCTCGCGGACGGTGACCAGCTGCCGGGCGATGGTCGAGACGGTGGTGTCGGGCAGGTCGATGATCACGGGCGCCTCCAGACGCGTCCGTCGCGGGCGAGCAGCTCGTCCGCGGAGCGGGGACCCCAGGAGCCCGGGGCGTACTGCTCCAGCGGCTGGTGCTGAGCGGCCCAGTACTCCTCGACGGGGTCGAGGACCTTCCAGCTCAGCTCGACCTCCTCGTGGCGGGGGAACAGCGGCGGATCGCCCAGCAGCACGTCCAGGATGAGACGCTCATAGGCCTCGGGGCTCGCCTCGGTGAAAGCGTGGCCGTAGCCGAAGTCCATCGTCACGTCGCGCACGTTCGATCCAGGTCCCGGGACCTTGGAGCCGAAGCGGATCGTCACGCCTTCGTCGGGCTGCACCCGGATCACCAGGGCGTTCTGACCGAGCTCCGAGGCCTCGCCGCGGCCGAACAGGTGCTGCGGCGCCCGCTGGAAGACCACCGCGATCTCGGTGACGCGGCGGCCCAGCCGCTTGCCGGTGCGCAGGTAGAACGGCACGCCCGCCCAGCGGCGGGTGGCGATCTCCAGCTTCACCGCGGCGTAGGTCTCGGTGGTCGAGTGCGGGTCCATGCCGTCCTCGTCGAGGAAGGCGGTCACCTTCTCCCCGCCTTGCCATCCGCCCGCGTACTGCCCGCGGGCCGTGGCGAGGGAGAGGTCCCCGGGCAGGCGCACCGCGGAGAGCACCTTCTCCTTCTCGGCGCGCAGGTGCTCGGCCGACAGGCTGATCGGCTCTTCCATCGCGGTCAGCGCGAGCAGCTGCAGCAGGTGGTTCTGGATGACGTCCCGGGCGGCGCCGATGCCGTCGTAGTAGCCGGCACGTCCCCCGACGCCGATGTCCTCGGCCATCGTGATCTGCACGTGGTCCACGTAGTTGCGGTTCCACAGCGGCTCGTACAGCTCGTTGGCGAAGCGCAGCGCCAGGATGTTCTGCACCGTCTCCTTGCCGAGGTAGTGGTCGATGCGGAAGATCGAGTCGGCGGGGAAGGCCACCTCCAGCGCCTCGTTGAGCGCACGGGCGGAGGCGAGATCGTGCCCGAAGGGCTTCTCGATGACCACCCGTCGCCAGCCCGCGCCGTCCGGGGTCTCGGCATCGCCCACCAGGCCCGAGTCGCGCAGCTGGGTGGCCACCAGCGGGAAGTCCTTCGGCGGGATGGAGAGGTAATAGGCGTGGTTGCCCATCGTGCCCCGCTCGGCGTCGAGCACCTCGACCGTCTCCCGCAGCCGTCGGAAGGCGTCCGGGTCGTCGAACTGCCCGGAGACGAAGCGGATGCCCTGCAGCAGCTGCCGCCAGGTCTCCTCCCGGAACGGCGTGCGCGCGTGCTCGCGCACCGCGTCGTACACCACCTGGGCGAAGTCCTGGTCGGCCCAGTCGCGGCGGGCGAAGCCCACCAGCGCGAACCCCGGGGGCAGGAGCCCTCGGTTGGCGAGGTCGTACACCGCCGGCATGAGCTTCTTGCGGGACAGGTCGCCGGTCACGCCGAAGATCACCAGGGCGCTGGGCCCCGCGATCCGGTTGAGCCGACGGTCGTCGGGGTCGCGGAGCGGATTGCTGCCGCGGCTGACGGGGGCGGTCATCGAGGAGGACTCCTACTGAGCGGCGTGCCGCGGGGTTACTGCGCGGCGGTGAACAGGGCGAGCACGTCGTCGACGGAGTCGTCGATCGTGAGGGTGACGACCGGGCGACCTTGACCCGCGAGCACCGCGGCGTCGCCCGCCGCCTGCGCGCGGATGAGCTCGCCGAAGGTGAACGGCCGGCCCGGGATCTCCACGTCGGTGTCGCTCGACTCCAGGATCTGCAGGAACACGCCCTGCGCGGGACCGCCCTTGTGGTACTGACCGGTGGAGTGCAGGAACCGGGGGCCCCAGCCGAAGGTGGTGGGGCGGCCGGAGTCGGCGGCGACCATCTCGCGCAGCCCCGTCAGCTGTGGCATCTCGAGCCGGTTGACGTACGCCTGGATGGCGACGTAGCCGTCGGCCGGGAGACGCTCCCACAGCGCGTCGAGCACGCCCTCCACGGTGCCGGAGGCGGCGAGGGCGGAATCGCTGGCGCGCACCTCGATGCCGTCGGCGGTGAACGCGGGGGCCTGCTGCTCGGGCTGCGCGTCGAGAAGGCCCCGCGCGGCGACCTTGGCCGACTCCACGTCGGGCTGGTCGAAGGGGTTGATGCCGAGCAGGCGCCCGGCCACCGCGGTGGCGTACTCCCACAGGAGGAGCTGTGCGCCCAGGGTGCCGCTCACCAGGATCTCGCCGGGGTGGCGCTCGGAGAAGTGGAACTCGGCGGCGTCGTCCACCAGCCGCACGATCTGCAGGTCGGCGGGGCGGCTCTCCAGCTCCGGGGAGACCGGCAGCAGGACGACGGGGAGGAGACCGGTGCCCTCCTTGCCGGTGGACTCGGCGACGAGCTGCTCGATCCAGTCCGGAAGGCCCTGGATGTGCGTGCCGTCCTCGACGAGGCCGAGCTTGTCGCGGCGCGGGGCGTCGGCGACCGGCCCGGCGATCGCGGCGGCCAGGCGCAGCGCGGGGTTGTCGGCGGAGTCGATGGCGAACTGCAGGAGCGACGCCTCGGCCTCGTCCAGCAGCTCGGCGATGTCGGCGCCGGCGAGCCCCGAGGGCACGAGGCCGAAGGCGGTGAGGGCGGAGTATCGGCCGCCCACGTTCGGGTCCGCGGTGAAGACGCGGTAGCCGGCCTCGCGGGCCGCGGCCTCCAGCGGCGAGCCCGGGTCGGTGACCACGATGATGCGCCCGGTCGGGTCGATGCCGAGGTCGCGGAACGCCGCCTCGAAGGCGCGGCGCTGCGAGTCGGTCTCCACGGTCGAGCCCGACTTGGAGGAGACGACGAGCGCGGTGCGGCGGAGGTCGCCGTCCAGCGCCGCGAGCACCTGGCCGGGAGCGGTGGAGTCGAGGATCGTCAGCGGCACGCCGGCGGTCCGGGTGATGACCTCGGGGGCGAGCGAGGAGCCGCCCATGCCGGCCAGCACGAAGCGGTCGACGCCGTTGCCCGCGAGCTCGGCGCGCAGGGCCAGGATCTCGGGCACCAGGGGCCGCGAGACGGAGACCGCGTCGACCCACCCCAGCCGGATGGACGCCTCCGCCTCGGCCTCCGGGCCCCAGAGGGTCGAGTCGCCGGCCGTGAGCCGGGAGGCGACCAGGTCGCCGACGAGGGCGGGCAGCGTGTGCTCGATCGCGGCCTGGGGGATGCCCGAGGCGTGCAGCGAGATGGTCATCGCAGTCCCTCCAGCGTCTCCGCGACCTGCGCCAGCAGGCCGTCCCAGGCGTTGATGAAGGCGGCCACGCCCTGCTCCTCGAGGAGGGCGGTCACGTCGGCGAAGTCGACGCCCACAGCGGCCAGGCCCTCGAAGACGGCGTGCGCGTCGGCGTAGTGCGCGGTCACGGTGTCGCCGTGGACGACGCCGTGGTCGAACACCGCCTCCAGGGTCTTCTCGGGCATCGTGTTGACGACGTCGGCCGCCACGAGCTCGGTCACGTAGAGGGTGTCCGGGTATGCCGGGTCCTTCACGCCGGTGGAGGCCCACAGCGGCCGCTGCCGGTTCGCGCCGGCGGCGAGGAGCGCCTGCGCGCGATCGGTGGCGAACTCCTGCTCGTACCGCTCGTAGGCGAGACGCGCGTTGGCCAGGCCCGCCTTGCCGCGCAGCGCCGCCGCCTCGGGCGTGCCCAGCGCGTCCAGGCGCTTGTCCGTCTCGGTGTCCACGCGGGAGACGAAGAACGAGGCGACCGAGTGGATCTGCGACAGGTCGAGACCGGCGGCCTGCGCCTGCTCGAGCCCGGCGAGGTACGCCTCGATCACCTCGGCGTAGCGCTCCAGGCTGAAGATGAGGGTGACGTTCACGCTCACGCCGGCGCCGATCGCCGCGGTGATCGCCGGGAGCCCGGCCTTCGTCGCGGGGATCTTCACCAGGAGGTTCGGGCGGTCGATCCTGGCCCACAGCTCCTTCGCCTGCACGATGGTGGCCTCGGTGTCGTGCGCGAGGTCGGGGGAGACCTCGATCGACACGCGTCCGTCCACCCCGCCGGAGGCCTCCCAGACGGGCCGGAAGATGTCCAGCGCGTGACCCACGTCCTGCGTGGTCGCGGCGAACACGGCCTCCTCGGCGCCGGCGCCCGCGGCGGCGAGCTCGGCGACCTGGGCGTCGTAGGAGGAGTCGTCCGGGTTGGTGATCGCCGCGGCGAAGATCGCCGGGTTCGTCGTCACGCCCGAGACGTTGCGCGCGGAGATGATCGCGGCGAGGTTTCCCGACTCGATCCGGTGGCGGGAGAGGTCGTCCAGCCAGATGCTGACGCCGGCGGCGGCGAGCTCGGCGGTGGGGGTGCTCATGCGTTCTCCTCGGTGCTGTTCGGTTCTGTCAGTGCTGGTGGGTTCTGCGGATGATCGATCCGTGCTGCGGTCAGCCCGCGGCGAGGCTCTCGCGCGCGGCGGCGGTGACGGCCTCGGTGGTGATGCCGAACTTCTGGAACAGGGTCTTGTGGTCGGCCGAGGCACCGAAGTGGTCGATGCCGACCGAGCGGCCGCGGTCGCCGACGATGCCGCGCCAGGAGAGCACGGAGCCGGCCTCCACCGAGACGCGGGCGGTGACCGCCGCGGGCAGCACGCTCTCCCGGTAGGCGGCGTCCTGCTCGGCGAACCACTCCAGGCTCGGCGCCGAGACGACGCGCGCCTGCACGCCCTCGGCGGCGAGCACCTCACGGGCCTCCAGGGCCAGCTGCACCTCGGAGCCGGTGGCGATGAGGATCACGTCCGGCGTCCCGCCGGCGGCCTCGGCCAGCACGTAGGCGCCGCGCACGGCGCCCTCGGCCGAGGCGAGCTCGTCGCCGTGGGCCGCACCCGTGCCGCGGGCGTAGACCGGCAGGTTCTGGCGTGACAGGGCGATGCCGGCCGGGCCGGCGTGGCGGCGGAGCATCTCCAGCCACACCACGGCGGTCTCGGTGGCGTCGGCCGGGCGCACCATGGTGAGGTTCGGGATCGCGCGGAGAGCGGCGAGCTGCTCGATCGGCTGGTGGGTGGGCCCGTCCTCGCCGAGGGCGATGGAGTCGTGCGTCCACACGAAGATGCTCGGGATGTTCATCAGCGCCGCCAGGCGGACGGCCGGCCGCATGTAGTCGCTGAAGATGAGGAAGGTGCCGCCGAAGGCGCGGGTCGGCCCGTGCAGGACGATGCCGTTGACGATCGCGCCCATCGCGTGCTCGCGGATGCCGAAGTGCAGGACGCGGCCGTAGGGGTTGCCCGCCCACTCGTGCGTGGACCACTGCTCGGGCACGAAGGAGGGGGCGCCCTTGATGGTGGTGAGGTTGGACTCGGCCAGATCCGCCGAGCCGCCCCAGAGCTCGGGAAGGTGGGCGGCGAGGGCGTTGATGACCTGGCCGGACGCGGCGCGGGTGGAGACGTCCTTGCCGGCCTCGAACACGGGAAGGGCCTCGGCGATGCCGGCGGGCAGCTCGTGCGCCTCCAGTCGGTCGAGCAGGGCCTTGCGCTCGGGGTTCGCCGCGGCCCAGGCGTCGAAGGAGCGCTGCCACTCGGCGCGCGCCTCCGCCGCCCGCTCGCCGAGGGCGCGGGTGTGGGCGATCACGTCGTCGGCGACGACGAAGGCCTGCTCGGGGTCGAAGCCCAGGACCTTCTTGGTCGCGGCCAGCTCGTCGGCGCCGAGGGCGGAGCCGTGGATCTTGCCGCTGTTCTGCTTTCCGGGCGAGGGCCAGCCGATGATCGTCCTCAGGACGATGAGGGTGGGCTTGGCGGTCTCGGCCTTCGCGGCCTCGATCGCGGCGTAGAGCGCGGGCACGTCCTCGACGTACTCCCCGGTGCTCTTCCAGTCCACGGTCAGCACCTGCCAGCCGTAGGCCTCGTAGCGGGCGGCCACGTCCTCGCTGAAGGCGATGTTCGTGTCGTCCTCGATGGAGATCTGGTTGGAGTCGTAGATCGCGATGAGGTTGCCCAGCTGCTGGTGGCCGGCCAGCGACCCGGCTTCGCTGGTGACGCCCTCCTGCAGGTCGCCGTCGCCGGCGATCACGTAGACGAAGTGGTCGAAGGGGGAGCTGCCGGCCGGGGCCTCGGGGTCGAACAGCCCGCGCTCGTAGCGCGCGGCGTAGGCGAAGCCGACGGCCGAGGCCAGGCCCTGGCCGAGCGGCCCGGTGGTGATCTCCACGCCGCGGGTGTGCCCGTACTCCGGGTGGCCGGGCGTGAGGGAGCCCCAGGTGCGCAGCGACTCCAGGTCCTCCAGCTCCAGGCCGAAGCCGCCGAGGTACAGCTGCACGTACTGGGTGAGCGAGGAGTGCCCGGCCGAGAGGATGAAGCGGTCGCGGCCCAGCCAGTCGGTGTCGGCCGGGTCGTGGCGCAGCACCCGCTGGTACAGCAGATACGCGGCGGGAGCGAGGCTCATCGCGGTGCCGGGGTGGCCGTTGCCGACCTTCTCCACGGCGTCCGCCGCCAGGATCCGGGCGGTGTCCACCGCACGTCGGTCGATCTCGTCCCACTGGAGGTGCGTCACCGCTGTTGCCCTTTCGGTCAGGTCGGGGCGCCCGTCAGGCCGTCCGGATCATCGCGGGGAGTCAAGGGAGACGGCGCCGGGCGCACGTGGTCTCAGCATACCGGCGCGGGACGCGCGGCGAGGGCGGAATGAACGCGCGGATGACCCTCGATGACGGCACGCGATGCGGGGACGGGATCGGGTCCCGCACCGCTGTGGAACCCGGTGCCGAGAGCGCGGGATCGGGGCGGGGCGGTCCGGAGTAGACTGGGCGGGTGCGCCCTCGCGCGGATTGAGGAGGAGATGGGCATGTCGACCACGACGAGTCCGACCACCCGGGCCGCGGCGTCGCGTCCCTCCGTCGGACGGACGATCAAGGCCTACATCGCCCTCACCAAGCCGCGGGTGATGGAGCTGCTGCTGGTCACCACGGTGCCGGTGATGATCCTCGCCGCGCAGGGCATGCCGCACCCCCTGCTGATCCTCGCCACCGTGTTCGGCGGGGCGATGAGCGCCGGCTCCGCCGCGGCGTTCAACATGTACCTCGATCGCGACATCGACGCGCACATGCATCGCACGGAGGGGCGTCCGCTGGTCACCGGCGAGGCCTCGCCCCGCGGCGCCCTGATCTTCGCCTGGACCCTGGCGGCGGTCTCCACCGTCTGGCTGTGGCTGACCACGAACTGGGTGGCGGCGGCGCTGTCGGTCGCGGCGATCTTCTTCTACGTGGTCATCTACACGATGATCCTCAAGCGCCGCACCGAGCAGAACATCGTCTGGGGCGGCATCGCGGGCTGCTTCCCGGTCCTCATCGGCTGGTCGGCCGTGACCGGGTCGCTGGACTGGGGGGCGTGGATCCTCTTCGCCGTGGTGTTCCTGTGGACCCCGCCGCACTACTGGCCGCTGT
>JBEBWQ010000080.1:0-9686 GCA_040392075.1 Microbacterium sp. | reverse complement strand
GCACCGTCTGCGGGTTCTCGAAGCGCACGAGCCCCGCCTCGGGCAGGGGGTTGACCGCGATGATGAACGCGCCGCGCTGCTTCGCCTTCTCCAGTGCGCTCAGCATCCGGGGGTGGTTGGTCCCCGGGTTCTGCCCGGCGACGACGATGAGCTTCGCCTCATGGATGTCCTCGATCGAGACCGTGCCCTTGCCGATGCCGATGGTCTCGGTGAGGGCGGAGCCCGAGGACTCGTGGCACATGTTCGAGCAGTCCGGCAGGTTGTTCGTGCCGAGGCCGCGCACGAGCAGCTGGTATAGGAAGGCCGCCTCGTTCGACGTCCGGCCGGAGGTGTAGAAGATCGCCTCGTCCGGGTCGTCCAGCCCGCGCAGCGCCTGGGCGATCTCCCGCAGCGCCTCGTCCCAGCCGATCGGCCGGTAGTGGGTCGCGCCCTCGTCGAGGATCATCGGCTCGGTGATCCGCCCCTGCTGGCCGAGCCACCAGTCGTCGTGCGCGCGCAGCTCGGCGAGGGAGTGCTCGGCGAAGAAGGCGGGCGTCACCCGGCGGATCGTCGCCTCCTCGGCCACGGCCTTCGCGCCGTTCTCGCAGAACTCCGCGATGTGACGGCGGTCCTCCTCGGGCCACGCGCACCCGGGGCAGTCGAAGCCGTCCTTCTGGTTCACCCGCATGAGGGCCCGGACCGAACGGGTCGCCCCCATCTGGTCGTAGGAGATCTTCAGCGCGTGCAGCACCGCGGGCACCCCGACGGCGACCTTCTTGGAATCGCCGACGCGTACCTTCGACTCGTCGATGTCCCTGACGGGCGGCTTCTTCGCCATGACGTCCCTCGCTCGGCTCGTGGTCCGCGGACGTCCTCGCCTGCGGCCGTCCGCGCCCTCTCCATGGTACTGACCACGGCTCCCCCAGGGCCGCTCGCGGTCCTCTGCCCGCCACGGGGCGGGGGGCGGGGGGGGGGCGGCGGCCCCCCCCCCCCCCCCCCCACGACCCGCCACCACCCCCCCCCCCCCCCCCGGCCCCGCCATCGCATCGACGTCTTACAGCGCCGCCGCGCCCGCCTCGGCGACCGTCTGGTCCTGCTCGCCGGACCCTCCGCTGACGCCGACCGCGCCGACGACCTTGCCGTCTCGGGACAGCGGCACACCACCCGCGAAGATCGCGACGCCGCGCCCGTGGGCGTTGGTCGCGTGGATGCCGAAGAACTGCTGCGTCGGCTGGGAGTTGTCGCCGAGGTCCTTCGTCGAGATGTCGAAGGCCCTCGACGTCCAGGCCTTGCTGATCGAGATCTCGATGCTCCCGATCCAGGCGCCGTCCTGCCGGACGTGCGAGACGAGGTTGCCGCCGGCGTCGACGACGGCGATGTTCATGGGCTGGCCGATCTCGTCCGCGCGCTTCTCTGCGGCGGCGATGATGCGACGGGCGTCTTCCAGGGTGACGGACATGATGTGTTCCTTCCGGGTCAGGCGGCGATGTAGCCGTGGGGGTTGAGGACGTACTTGCGGGCGGCGCCCTGATCGAACTCGGCGTAACCTTGCGGGGCGTCCTCGAGCGAGATGGGGGTGGCGTTGACCGCCTTCGCGATCTGCACCTTGTCGTGCAGGATCGCCATCATCAGCTGGCGGTTGTACTTCATCACCGGGCACTGGCCGGTGGCGAACGACAGCGACTTCGCCCACCCCAGGCCCAGGCGCAGCGAGAGCGAGCCGACCTTGGCCGCCTCGTCGACCCCGCCGGGATCGCCGGTGACGTACAGACCGGGGATGCCGAGCGCACCGCCCGCCGCGGTCAGGTCCATCAGGGAGTTGAGCACCGTCGCGGGGGCCTCGTGCGTGGCGTCGGCCCCATGCCCCCGCGCCTCGAAGCCCACCGCGTCGACGCCGCAGTCCACCTCGGGCACGCCCAGGATCTGATCGATCTGATCCTTGGGATCGCCGCGGGAGACGTCCACGGTCTCGCACCCGAAGGAGCGGGCCTGCGCCAGGCGCTCCTCATTGAGGTCGCCGACGATGACGACCGCCGCCCCCAGCAGCTGCGCCCCGACGGCGGCGGCGAGGCCCACGGGGCCCGCGCCGGCGATGTAGACCGTCGACCCCGGCTGCACGCCCGCCGTGTAGGCGCCGTGGAAGCCGGTGGGGAAGATGTCCGAGAGCATCGTCAGGTCGAGGATCTTCTCCAGCGCCTGGTCGCGGTCGGGGAACCTGAGCAGGTTCCAGTCCGCGTACGGCACGAGCACATACTCCGCCTGGCCGCCGACCCAGCCGCCCATGTCGACGTAGCCGTAGGCGCTGCCGGGACGGTCCGGGTTGACGTTGAGGCAGATCCCGGTCTTGCCCTCCTTGCAGTTGCGGCAGCGGCCGCACGCGATGTTGAACGGCACCGAGACGATGTCGCCCACCTTGATGAACTCCACGTCGGGACCGACCTCGACCACCTCGCCGGTGATCTCATGACCGAGCACGAGGCCCTCGGGCGCGGTCGTGCGACCGCGGACCATGTGCTGGTCCGAGCCGCAGATGTTCGTCGACACGGTGCGCAGGATCGCGCCGTGCGGCACCTTCCGGCCCACGTTGGCGGGGTTCACGCCGGGACCGTCCTTCAGCTCGAACTCCGGGTAGGGGGTGTCGATGACCTCCACCACACCCGGGCCCTTGTACGCGACTGCTCTGTTGCCTGTCACTGCTCGTCTCCCATCTGGGTCTGCGCAGCGGGCGGCGGTGCCCGCTGGACGTACGAGGGCATCACTGCCCACTGCCAGCGTCGCTCATCCTTTCGAGTGGGTCGATCACCCACGCGTACCGTTCTGCCAACTCGAACGGGTGGGGGCTACCCTGAGCACATGGCACACATCGGACACGCGTGCACGGCGGACAGCCACGCCTGCACCGGCGACACCCTGCGGGAGCTCGCCGAGGCGGTGACCGCGCCCGCGGAGGAGCTGCCACTGAGGCTCTCACAGCTGATCGCGCCCTTCATCGTGCACGGGGCGCTCGTCGTGCTGTCCGCGGACGCATCGGGCGGCCATCGGCAGGGCGTGGGCGACCCGCGGTTCGTCGATCACCTCCCGTTCCTGGATCTCGACGACCTGCGGCGGGACGCCCGGCCGGGGACCGCGCGGCGCCTCGCCCTCTCCGTCGAGGGGGAGCGGGTGGATGCCCTGCAGATGACCTCCCGCAACGGCGCACTGCTCCTGCTCTCCTCACCGCAGAGCGACACGCTCGGGGAGGCCGTCGTCCTGGACCTGTGGAACGTCGTCGCGCTCCGCGTCCAGGAGATCGCCGATGCGGCGCCGCCCGGATACCTTCAGCTGGCCCGGGCGGCCTCCGGGGAACGGATGGAGGCCCTCACCGATCTCTCCGACGAGTACTCCACGACCCTCGAGTCGGTGCTGGCGGCGCTGCGGTCCGCCTCGCTCGACGATCAGTCCGCGCGATCCTCCGCGACGGCGATCGCCGCGCAGGGTCTGGTGCACCTGCGGACGGCGAGCGATCGCGTACGCACCTTCACCGAGGAGCCGGTCACCACCGCGTTCGAACGGCTGCGTGACGATCTGCGCCCCCTCGTCCGCTACCGCGAGCTGGATGTGCAGTTCGTCGAGCCGCCGGTCGACGGCCGTCCGCTGCCCAGCGAGGTGGCGCACGGCGCCCGGGCCGTGGTGCGCGGCTCGATCCTCGCCCTCATCGACAACGTCGACGTCAGC
The DNA here is from genome assembly GCA_040392075.1 of Microbacterium sp. Lineage (GTDB taxonomy): Bacteria > Actinomycetota > Actinomycetes > Actinomycetales > Microbacteriaceae > Microbacterium. The sequence goes on along the minus strand of JBEBWQ010000080.1, from coordinate 5,993 downwards.
CGTGTTCGCGTGCAGTGGGACTGCGACGGCGTCAACCTGCTGATCGACATGCGCGACGACGGCCGCGGCGAGGTGGCCGCCGACTCCACCCCCCTCCAGTTCGTCCGACGCCGCGTCCACGCGCTCGGCGGACGGCTCTCGATCCAGACGACGCCCGGCTGGGGCACGGAGATGTCGATCGTCATCCCCCTCGACCCGCCGCACCCCACCGCCGGCAGCGCCGCGGCCGCCTGGGCGCTGCGTCCGCGCGAGCTGGAGGTGCTCCAGCGCCTGGCGGCCGGACGGCGGAACCGGGACATCGCCGAGGACCTCTCCATCAGCGAGAACACGGTGAAGTTCCACGTCGCGGGCATCTTCCGCAAGCTCGGTGTGCGCACACGGGCCGAGGCCACCGCGCTCTTCGTCTCCCAGCTGGGTGCGTCCGGGTAGGCCCCGCCGCAGCCGGAGAAGGGGCGCGATCGCGTGCCGGGCGCAGACCCCTGCCGCCGGCACCGTGATCATCCGTCAACGCGGCGACGGATTCCCCGGCGAACCAGGGACTCGACGGCGGGATCCATCCCGGGGATGCTGCCCCCTACTCCTCATCCCGACGGCGGAGGGCGCCGCGGGTGTCGAGGGCGAGCTCCTCGGCGTCGAGGGCGGCCAGCATGTCGCGCATGACCTCCTCGCTGAGCGCACCGGCCTCGCGCTCGGCGAGCAGCACCTCCCGGCGGACACCGAGCCACCCCTTGCTGAGGGCGACGAGGTCGTCGTAGGTGGGTCGGGCGAGCCCCTCCGCGGCCTCCTCCGCCTTCTGCTCGGCGGCGGTCTCCGCCTCCACCCGCTTCAGGGTGCGGGCGAGGGTGTCGAACGCCTCCAGGGAGGCCGGGCCGCGCGCGGCGACCCACTGCTCCCGCTGCTCGGCCAGATACACCTTGCCGGCCTCACGGGTGCGCACCCGGAGCATGGCGAGCTGCCGCTCGTCCTGCTCGCGCTCGCGGGGGCCCGCCGATGCGGCCACGCCAAGCCGGGAGATCAGCCAGGGCAGGGTCAGGCCCTGCAGCAGCAGGGTGCCGACGGTCACGATGAAGGCGACGACCACGATCGCGTGCGACGCCGTCTGGTCCAGACCCGTCAGATCTGCCACGGCGAGCGCGGTGGCCAGCGTCACGACGCCGCGCATCCCCGCCCAGGAGATCACGGCGTTCTCCTGCCAGCTCAGGCGCGGGTCGAGTACCAGCTCGCGCAGCTCCTCGTCGGTCCGCGGGCGCTTCCGCCCCTGCCGGCGGCCGGTTCGGCCCCCTTCCGGCGGCCTTCCTCTCTCCGGACGCCGCTCGCGGGCGCGCTCCCAGCGTCGTACCCGGTGCGACTGCCGCCATGCGCCCCACCAGGACGAGGGGTAGACGAAGAGCGGGCGCACGAGCAGCACCACGAGGAGGACCGCGCCGGCGAGCCCCAGCACCGCCCCGACCGACTCCGCCCCGAGATCGCTGAGCACCCGGGGGAACTGCAGGCCGATGTAGGCGAAGACGAAGCTCTCCAGCAGGAAGTCCGCGGACAGCCAGAGCGGCCGCTCCTGCAGGCGGGTGGTGTAGCCGGTGCGCGGCGCCTGATAGCCGATGAAGAGCCCCATCGCCACGACCGCGAGCACCCCGGATCCGCCCAGATGCTCGGCGATGCCGTAGGCCCCGAAGGGGACGATGAGCCCGGCCGACCCGATCACGACCGCGTCGGAGATCCGCATGCGCAGCTGGTGCACGAGCACACCGAACAGCAGGCCGACGCCGACGCCGATCACGACCGCGAGGACGAACTGCCAGATGCCGTCCCACACGGTCAGCGCGGCGCCGGCGACGATCGCCGCGAAGACGCGGTACAGCGTGAGCGAGGTCGCATCGTTGATGAGGCTCTCCCCCGAGAGCACCGTCATCACCCGGCGGGGCAGGCCCAGCTTCCGGCCGATGGCCGCCGCCGAGACGGCGTCGGGCGGGGCGACGATCGCGCCCAGCAGCAGCGCGCCGGGCAGGGTGAGGTCCGGCATCAGCCACCAGGCGACCAGGCCGACGGCGACCGTCGTCACCAGCACCAGGCCGACGCCCAGCCGCTGGATCTGCGGCATGGAACGACGGAAGCTGACGAAGGAGACGTCCAGCGCGGCCGAGTACAGCAGCGGCGGCAGCACGAGGGTGAGCAGCAGGTGGCCGTCGAACGCGAGGTCCTGGAAGAGCGGCAGGAACGAGGCGGCGAGGGCGACGACCGTCACCAGCAGCGGCGCGGGGATCCCCCGCCACCGGGCGAACGCCGCCACGATGACCGCACCGACCACGACGAAGAAGAGCTCCGGACCCATGCGGATCAGAGTAGCGGGCAGGCGGCGGCGCACCCGCACGACGGGGACGGACGGCCGTCCGGACTCCGCGCTCCCGCGAGGGCCGCGCCGGCACCGGCCGGAGGGGGAACCGGCGCGCGGGAATCCCCCGCGCATCCGGCGCGTTGCACCCCGTGATGAATGCCGCCGCCCCCGCCCTGTCCGTGCTCGACCTGGTCCCGGTGCGCTCCGGCCAGACCTCCGCCCAGGCGATCGCCGCCTCCCTCGCCCTCGCCGCCCGCGCCGACGAGCTCGGGTACGTGCGGTACTGGTTCGCCGAGCACCACAACATGCCGGCGGTGGCCTCGACCGTCCCCGCCGTGCTCATCGCCGCCGCCGCCGCGCGCACCGCGCGCATCCGCGTGGGATCGGGCGGCGTGATGCTGCCGAACCACGCCCCGCTCATCGTGGCCGAGCAGTTCGCCGCGCTCGAGGCGCTCGCCCCGGGCCGCGTCGACCTGGGGATCGGCCGCGCGCCCGGCAGCGACCCGGTGATCACCCATCTCCTGCGCTCGGCCGGGGCCACGAGCGACGTCGAGCGCTTCCCGTCCCACGTGCAGGACATCGCCGCGCTCCTCAGTCCCGAGGGCGCGCAGCTGCGCTTCACCTCCGGCGGCGAGTACACCGTGCACGCCACCCCCGCCGCCACGGCCGCGCCCACGCTGTGGCTGCTGGGCTCGAGCGACTACTCCGCGCAGCTGGCGGCCGCGCAGGGCCTCCCCTACGTCTTCGCGAACCACTTCGCCGGGCCCGGGCTCGACCGCGCTCTCGCCCTCTACCGGAGCAGCTATCGCCCGAGTGCGGAGCACCCGGAGCCGCGCACCTTCGTGACGGTGACGGCCGTCGCCGCCCCCACCGCGGAGGAGGCCGAGGCGCGCGCGCTTCCGCAACTGCGCGCGATGGTGCGCATCCGGCGGAACAAGCCGCTCACCGCCCTGGAGACGGTGGAGGACGCGCAGGCCGCCCAGGCGACGGCGGACCCGGTGGACGAGGACGTGATCGCCACGCTCCGCCGGCAGTGGATGATCGGCAGCGGCGCCCAGGTCGCCGAGGAGGTCCGTGCCTTCGCCGCGCAGCACGACGTCGACGAGGTGATGCTCTCGCCCGTGGCCGGGTCCTTCGCCGACGAGCCCCTCGACCAGACCCCGGGCCGCACGCAGACCCTGGAGCTCATCGCCGCGGCGCTCGGCTGAGCCGACCGATCAGGGACTGAGCCGACCGGTCAGACGCCGATCACCAGCCGGACACCCACCGCGATCTCGGTACGGCCGCTACGCGTCGGGCGCGCCGGAGAGCAGACCGCGCAGCCAGTCGCGCGCCTCGACGAAGACCTCGTCGGCGTAGCGCTCGGGATAGTGCACGATCTGCCGGTCGGCACGCGGGTAGGAACCGAGGAACACCACGCGCGGGCTGAAGCGCCGCAGGCCCAGCAGCGCATCGGCCATCCGCTCGTCCTGGATGTGACCGTCCGCGTCGATGACGAAGCGGTAGCGCCCGAGCTCGTCGCCCACCGGGCGGGACTCGATGAGCGAGAGGTTGATCCCGCGGGTGGAGAACTGCTCCAGCAGCTCCAGCAGGGCCCCGGGCGCGTCGTGCGGCAGCTCGGCGATGAGCGAGGTCTTGTCGGCGCCGGTCGGCGCCGGCGGCTGGCCCACCCGGGTGACCAGGACGAAGCGGGTGACCGCGTTGGCGTTGTCGCCGATGCTCTCGGCGAGCACCTCCAGGTCATGGTGCTGCACGATGCCGGGAGCGGCGATCGCCGCCTGCGCGGGGCTCGTGCCGTCGAGCACGCCGAGGGCGGAGGCGACGTTGCTCGCCGCCGGCACGTGCGCGTGCCGGGGCAGGTGCGCGGCGAGCCAGCCGTGGCACTGGGCGTAGGCGACGGGATGCGCGGTGATGACCTCGACCTCCTCCAGGCGCGTGCCCGGACGGCCGATCAGGACGAAGTTCACCGGCACCAGGTACTCGCCCACGATGCGCAGGCCCGGCAGCGTCGCCAGCGCGTCCTGCGCGGTGGAGACGCCGCCCTCGACGGAGTTCTCGATCGCGATCATCGCCGCGTCGCTGCGCCCCTCCAGCACGTCGGACAGGGCCTCGCCGAGGTTGTGCACGGGCCGGTGGATCTGCCCCCGCGCCTCGGGCACCTGGTCGAGCGCGGCCTCGGTGAAGGTGCCCGCCGGGCCCAGGTAGCTGTAGGTGCGTCGTTCGGTCACGGCGTAAGCCTAGTCCGGGGGCGACGGATGCCGGGGGCGGGTGCCAGACTGAGGACATGAGCAGCCGAGCCGGCCTCCCCGCTGAGGCAACCGATCTCGTCGATGTCGACGTCCTTCTCGCCGCCTACTACGAGCGGGTCCCGGATCCGGCGGTGCCCGCGCAGCGGGTGGCGTTCGGCACCAGCGGGCACCGCGGCTCCTCGCTGGCCACGAGCTTCACCGAGACCCACATCCTCGCCATCACCCAGGCGATCGTGGAGTACCGGCGGAAGGAGGGGATCACCGGCCCGCTCTTCCTCGGGCGCGACACCCATGCCCTCTCCCTCCCCGCCGAGCGCACCGCGGTCGAGGTGCTGATCGCCCACGGCGTCGACGTGCGACTCGACTCCCGCGACTCCTGGGTGCCGACGCCGGCGCTCAGCCACGCCATCCTCGCCCACAACCGCACCGCCTCCGGGGCGGCCGTGGCCGACGGCATCGTCATCACCCCCTCGCACAACCCGCCGCAGGACGGCGGGTTCAAGTACAATCCGCCGCACGGAGGCCCCGCCGACACCGATGCCACGGCGTGGATCGCCGAGCGCGCGAACGCCCTCATCGCCACCGGGCTCGCCGAGGTCACGCGCACGCCGTACGCCGACATCGACGCCCATCTGCTCGGCCGCTACGACTTCCGTGACGCCTACGTGCGGGACCTGCCCTCCGTCATCGACATCGACGCGATCCGCCGGGCCGGCGTCCGCATCGGCGCCGACCCCCTCGGCGGCGCCTCGGTGGACTACTGGGCGCACATCGCGGAGGTGCACGATCTCGACCTCGCCGTGGTGAACCCCGAGGTGGACCCCACCTGGCGGTTCATGACGCTGGACTGGGACGAGAAGATCCGGATGGACCCGTCGTCCCCGCACGCGATGGCCTCCCTCGTGGGCAAGAGATCCGACTTCGACGTGCTCACCGGCAACGACGCCGACGCCGACCGGCACGGCATCGTCACCCCCGACGGCGGGCTGATGAACCCGAACCACTACCTGTCCGTCGCAGTGGACTACCTCTTCTCCCACCGCGCCGGGTGGCCGCGCGATGCGGCGATCGGCAAGACGCTGGTCTCCTCGATGATGATCGACCGGGTGGCCGAGTCCCTCGGACGGCGCCTGTGGGAGGTGCCGGTCGGCTTCAAGTGGTTCGTGCCGGGACTCCTCGACGGCTCCGTCGCCTTCGGCGGCGAGGAGTCGGCCGGGGCCTCGTTCCTCCGGATGGACGGCAGCGTCTGGTCCACGGACAAGGACGGCATCCTGCTGTGCCTGCTGGCCGCCGAGATCATCGCGGTCACCGGCAAGACCCCCACCGCTCGCTACCGCGAGCTGGAGGAGACCTTCGGCGCCCCCGCCTACGAGCGCGTCGATGCCCCCGCCACCCCCGCGCCGAAGGCGGCG
>JBEBWQ010000079.1:0-9778 GCA_040392075.1 Microbacterium sp. | reverse complement strand
ATGACGATGCGGTCCTCGAGCGGCTTGATGGAAACCGACACGGTCTACCTCTTCCTTCTTGACGGTCACACGAAAGACTCATTCGCACTCTCACCCGGAGAGTGCTAACGCCAGTGTATGCGCTCCGCTGGCACTCACGCAATGCGAGTGCCAGTCCATCACGCGAAGGCTGCTCCGCGAGGCGCGGCGCGCGGGCGGTGGAGCGGCGGCAGCGGGGCAGTGGAGCAGCATGGCCCGGGGTCCGGAGGCGTGATCACCGCGCAGCGGAGCCGCGGAGACCGGGCAGCGGAGCGGGAGCGCCGGCGGTGAACCGCTCCCGGGAATCGCGACGACGGGGCCGCGTAGGCTGGCCGGCGTGGAGATGAGCGACATCGAACTGCTGCGCACGCCCGAGGCGGAGAGGCTGCTGGACGACATCGGCGAGATCGCCACGACCGCCGACGTCGCCCGCGCGGTGGGCGCCCTGCGCGCCGCCGGCCACTCCCCCGAGCTCGTGTCCGCCGTGGTCGGCCAGGCCCGTCTCCGCACCCGGGCACGGACGAAGTTCGGGCCGTTCGCCGCCCGGATGCTCCTGACCCAGGCCGGCGTCGAGCAGGCCACCCGCCTGCCGGTCGCGGCCCTCCATGCCGCGCGGATGCGCCGAGCCGGGATCACGCGGGTCGCCGACCTCGGCTGCGGCATCGGCGGTGATGCCCTGGCCTTCGCCGGCGCGGGCCTGCACGTGCTCGCCGTCGACGCCGATCCGGTGACCGCCGTCCTGGCCGCGCACAACCTGATGCCCTTCGGCGAGGAGGTCGTCGTGCGGGCGGGCCGCGCGGAGGAGGTCGACCTGGCCGGGATCGAGGCGGTGTGGCTGGACCCCGCCCGCCGCACCGCGGGGCACTCGGAGACCCGGCGCCTGCGCGCCGCGGACTACTCGCCGGACCTGGACTGGGTGTTCGCCCTCGCTGAGCGCCTGCCCGCCGGCATCAAGCTCGGCCCCGCGCACGATCGCGACGCCCTCCCCGCCGACGCCGAGGCGCAGTGGGTGAGCGCCGACGGGAGCGTGGTCGAGATGGTGCTGTGGACGGGTGCCCTGGCGCGCCCCGGGGTGCGTCGGGCGGCACTGCTCCTGCGCGACGGCGAGAGCTGGGAGATCACCGCCGAGGCGGACGCCGACGACGCGCCGGTGCGGGAGCTGGGTGCCTACCTGCACGAGCCGGACGGCGCGGTGATCCGCGCCCGGCTCATCGGCGACGTCGCCCGGGCGCTGGATGCGGGGATGCTCGACCCGCGCATCGCCTACCTCACCTCCGACGCCGCGCTCACCTCGCCCTTCGTGCAGACGTTCCGGGTGCGCGAGACGCTGCCGATGAAGGCCGCCGCGATCTCCCGCGCCCTGCGAGCGCACGGCATCGGCACGGTGGAGATCAAGAAGCGCGGGGTCGACATCGATCCCGCCGCCTTCCGCCGCACCCTGACCCTCCGCGGGGAGGCGAGCGCGACCCTGCTGCTCACCCGCATCGGGGAGAGACGCGTCGCGATCCTCGCCGACCGCGTCTGACCGGCTCGGAGCCGCGACGGAGCCTAGCCTCCCTCGAAGCGCATGGCGGCCCAGATGAGCCAGCCGGCGCTGTAGAAGAAGGCGGTGATGCCGAGCACCAGCGCCCAGCGGGCCGTGGCACGGCTCTCCACCGGGCGCCGGAGAGCGACGATCGAGACGATCACCGCGATGATGGCCACCGGCAGCGCCCAGGCGACGAAGAAGGAGGCGAGGAGCGCGGAGAGCGCCGCGAACAGCGCCCAGGGGGCCAGACGCGTCGCGTCGGCTGCGTCGAGCGGCGCGGTCGCGGTCGGCTCCCAGTCCGGCTCTCCGGTCCCCGGTTCGGCGGGGCCGATGAGAACCGGATCGGCGAGCTCGAGCGGGCCGGTCAGGGTGCGGTATCCGCTGCGGGGCGCACCGGGCAGGCGCGCCGGAGGAGTGGTGTGCGCCTCACCCGCCGACGACGGAGCGAGCGGTGATGCCGTCGGCGCAGCGGGTGCCGGCGCCCCCGGCGCCTCCGAGGCCGGGGTGGCGTCGCCCGTCGGCGCCGGCCGAGCCTCGAGGCCGGGGGACGTGGCCGGATCCCCCGCCTCCGACGGCGGCCCCGCACGACGATCCCTCCGGCGTAGCGGGAGGTCCTCCCCCGCGTCCCCGGCCATGGCGGACTCGGGCGGCCGCATCATCCCCGCACCTCCGCCGGCTCCTCGGCCACCAGGATCTCGGTGACCGGCAGGGTCGAGTCGGCTCCGAAGCCCATCAGCGACGGCCGCCGCCCGGAGGCGATGAGGTCGGCCGCGAGCGCCGCGATCATCGCGCCGTTGTCGGTGCACAGCGAGAACGGCGGGATCCGCACCTCGACGCCGGCGGCGGCCGCGCGCTCGAGGGCGACCTCGCGCAGACGCCGGTTGGCGATCACTCCGCCCCCGAGCAGCAGTCGCGGCACGTCGCGGTCGACGCAGGCGGCGAGCGCCTTGGTGACGAGCACGTCGACGACCGCCTCGCGGAAGCTCGCCGCGACATCGGCCACGGGCACCTCTCGGCCCTCGGCCCGGCAGCCCTCGACCCAGCGGGCCACGGCGGTCTTGAGACCGGAGAAGGAGAAGTCATAGCGGTGCTTCGCCAGGTCGGAGGCACGGGAGAGCCCCCGGGGGAAGCGGATGGCACCGGGATCGCCGGATGCGGCGGCCCGGTCGATCTCGGGGCCGCCCGGGTAGGGCAGGCCGAGGAGCCGGGCCACCTTGTCGAAGGCCTCGCCGGCGGCGTCGTCCAGCGTCTCGCCCAGCAGCTCCACGTCGCGAGTGAGGTCGCGCACGTGCAGCAGCGAGGTGTGGCCGCCGCTCACCAGCAGCGCGATCGTCGGGTACTCCAGCGGCGGTGCCTCGGCGCCGTCCGTCCCCTGCGGGGCGAGGATATCGGCCGCGATGTGTCCGACGAGGTGGTTGACCGCGTAGAGGGGCTTGCCGAGCGAGAGCGCGAGCCCCTTCGCCGCGCCCACGCCGACCATGAGCGCGCCGGCCAGGCCGGGCCCGCTGGTCACGGCGATCGCGTCGAGGTCCGTGGGTCTCACGCCGGCCTCGGCGAGGGCGTGCTCCAGGGCGGGCTGGAGCGCCTCCAGGTGGGCGCGGGCGGCGACCTCGGGCACCACGCCGCCGTAGCGGGCGTGCTCGGCCATGCTGGAGGCGATCGTGTTGGACAGGAGCGTGCGACCGCGGACGATGCCGATCCCGGTCTCGTCGCAGCTCGTCTCGATGCCGAGCACGAGGGGTCCGCCGTTCATCGCCGTCCTCCCTGCCGCACGATGTCGCACTCCGGTCCTCTTCTCAGGCCTTCGCAGCCGAGAGGCGCGGAAGGCGCGCACCTCCGCGAGCGGGCGACGGGGCGGCTCATGGGGAGACCTCGGCCGTCCGTCGCGCCGCCCAGGCGGTCAGGTCCAGCCGCATCACGATCGCGTCCACGTCGTCGGGCTGGTAGTACCGTGGCCGGCGGCCGATCTCGGCGAAGCCCTCCGCCCGGTACAGCCCCTCCGCGGGCGGGTTGTCGGTGCGCACCTCGAGGAACACCTCGCGGACGCCCCGGCGCACGGCCTCGTCGAGCAGGGCGTGCAGGAGCACGCGCCCCCGTCCGGTGCCGCGCTGCTCGGGCAGCAGGGCGATGGTCTGCACGTCGGCGTCCGGCGCGCCGGGGAGGGAGCGCAGCCCCGCATAGCCGATGAGGGAGCCGGCCTCCTCGTCGACGAGGTAGTACCCGTGGGGCGAGTCCAGCTCGGCGGCCATCGTGTCGGGGCTCCAGGCGTCGCTCGGGAAGCAGCGGTGCTCGATGTCCATGATCGCGGCGAGATCGTCCGCGACCGCCGCGCGGATCACGATGCGGCCCCGGGGGCGGTGACGGCGGCCCCGTCACCGGGGGCGATTCCCCGCGCGGAGTCGGCGGCGATCGGGCTCCCCACGGGGAGGACCGTCCGGGCGGGGACGGCGACATCGGGCTGGCGCAGGTACAGCGGCTCGGCGCCGGCGAGGGTGCGCCCGGCGGCGAGCGCGCGCGCCGCCGCACGAGCGAGGTCCGCCGCGGCGAGGGTCTCGACGTCGACCCGGCGGATCCCCGCCAGGTGCGCGTCCGCCTCGGCCCGGAGCACGAGCATGGTTGGCGCGACGACGCGGGGCAGCCCGTCGGCGTCGAGTCCGTCGAAGACGGTGATCGCGACCTCGCGACGGCGGGCATCGGTCACCACCGCGAAGGGTCCTTCGGCGCCGCTGCGCACCTCGGCCAGAGCGGGAGCGAGGTGACTGGGCACCGGCACGACGGGGGCCCCCCGGCCGAGGGCGAACGCGCGTGCCGCGGCGATCCCGATCCGCAGGCCCGTGAAGGGCCCGGGACCCATGCCGCTCACCACGTGGGTGACCGGACCGCCGGCCGCGCCGAGCACCCGCTGCAGCAGCGTGCCGATGGCCTCGGCGTGGCCGAGGGGATCGGCGCTGGCGGACTCCGCGCGCACGGTCTCGCCGTCGGCGTCGAGCAGGGCGACGGACGACCCGAGCGAGGTGTCGACGGCGAGGATCACCCCTCCAGGGTAACCGGGACCGATCCCGTGCGCGTCGTCACCGTGCCCACCCTCTCCCACCGGTCGCCTCCGCCGGCGCGCGCCCGTGCCGCGCCGTCCGCCGCCGCCGCGCACAGCACCGCGTAGTCGAACCCGAAGTCGGTCACCGCGGCCCACCCGATGCTGGCCGACGGACGCACCGCGGCCGGGCCGCGGACGACCGCGTCGACGTCGGCGACGACGTCGAGGAACTCGCGGATGTGGCGGCGCACCATGGTCTCGGAACCCGAGATGAGCACGAGGCACCGGGTGTCGTCCACGCGGAGGATGTCGGCGGTGCTCGGGAACCCGTGGTACAGGCGCGGCCAGCAGGCGGCGGAGATGCGGGCGAACTCCGCCGCTCCGACGACCGTCCGCAGGTCGTCGGGGTCGTCGAGGCGGATGTCCAGCAGCGACCAGGTCGTGTCGCGCTGCGCCTCCGCCCGGGCCAGGCGCTCGGCCAGCGCGGAGCGCTCCCCGGGCTGCCCCTCGGAGCGCGGCCGGTCCTGCCGAGCGAGCAGCACGACGGTGATCGCCGTGCACTGGCTGTACACGAGGGTGCCGATGCCGTTGATGTCGCGCAGCAGGCCCAGCTGGGCCGTGCTGCCTCCGGTCGTGTGCAGCGCGCCGTCGATGACTGCGAGCACGACCACGAGCACGTACGCCCCCGAGGCGAGCATCAGCGGCAGCACGACGTCCACCGACCGCAGCCGGAGGGCGATCAGTTCGTACACGACGAGACCGGCGAACACGCCGCTCACCGCGAACACCGCCCGGAACACCGGCGGATACAGGTCGCTCCCCACGGTGAGCGCGAGAGCCGCCGGCATCGCGGCGATCGTCGCGAACACGAGCACCCAGTAGGTGCGCCGCTGGTCGCGGTAGAGACGGAGGCCGAGCCAGATCAGCGGCGTGAAGCAGGTCATCAGCCCGGACGACAGCGCCTGCAGCGTCGGCAGGTGGCTCTCGTTGCCCGCCACCCAGAGGTAGGTGCCGAGCATGCCGAGTCCGAAGGCGACGCCCCACACCGCCGTCGACCGGCTGGGCCGCGGGACCAGGGCCAGGCCGAAGACGAACGCGGCGGCCAGCGTCACCAGGGCGACGAGGCTCGCCGAGACGTCCACCGATACCGCGAGCTCGTGGGATGCGACGTTCATGCTGGCTCCTTCTCGGCGGGGCGACGGGGGATGCGCAGGGTCACGCGGGTGCCGGCGCCGGGCGCGCTGGTCACATCGAGATCGCCGTGATGCTGCTGCACCAGGTCCCGCACGATCACCATGCCCAGGCCCGTGCCCGGGGCCCCGGTGCGCACGGCGCGATCGCTGCGGAAGTACGGCTCGAAGAGCCGGTCGAGCTCGGCCGGGCTCAGCCCGATGCCGGTGTCCTCGACGACCAGCTCGGCGCAGCAGCCGTCCACGCCGACCCGCACGGTCACCCGCCCCTCGGCGGGGGTGTACTTCACGGCGTTGCTCAGCAGGTTGTCCACCACCTGGCGCAGGCGGAAGGCGTCGCCGTAGAGCATCACGGTCTCGGGCCCTTCGACGGCGACCTCCAGATGGCCGGCCTCCGCGATCGGGAGGAAGGAGGCCACCGAGGCGTCCACGACCTGGCGCAGGTCCAGCGGCTCGGAGAGGGTGCCGGCGTCGGGCCGCTCCTCGTCGAGGGCGGAGGTCACCAGCCGTTGCATCCGATCGGCCGCGCCGCCGACGATCGCCAGCTGCTCCTGCACCCGATCGGGCAGGTCCTCGCGCTCCCGCATCAGGTCGACGTGGCCGATGATCGCGGTCAGCGGATTGCGCAGCTCATGCGAGACCAGGGCGCTCATCGCACGCCGTTCCTCCGCGGCCTCGAGCCACGCGGTGACGTCGTCGATGATCAGGAGCGTGGTGGCCTGACGGCCCGCGATCGTGGCGATGGGCTCGGTGGTCACCGAGAGGGCACGCCAGCGGCCGTTCATGTCGTACAGCCAGACCCGCTCGCCGTCGAGCCGCTCGCCGCGGACGGCGCGCGCCAGGGTCGTGCGCTCGGGCGGAAGGGGCTCGCCGCGGCGATCGTCGTACTCGACGGCCGGCGAGGGCAGGTGGTCGCCGAAGCGGTCACGACCGTAGAGCTCCCGGTAGGCGTCGTTCATCCGCGTGATGGTGCCGTCCTCGGTCACGGTGACCAGCGCCGATCCGAGGGCGTCGATGATCTGGGAGACCCGCCGCTCGTGGGTCTCGGCGCGCCGCGCGGCCCGGGTGACCTGCGCGGCCTGCCGGCGCATCAGCCGCCGTGAGGCGCGGGTGCGGCGGGTGCCGATGCGGACCAGGGTGCCGAGGAAGCCGAGAGAGAGCACCGAGATGATCACGCGCAGGACCATGTCGGTCGGCGTCCCGGCCCGGCTGGTGAAGAAGACGATGCCCAGGGAGATCAGCACGATCGCCCCGAAGACGGCGGGGAGCGTGTAGTAGGTGGCGATCCAGGCCACCGGGATCACCCAGAGGAAGCCGATGCGGATGTCGTTCACCGTCGACAGGAGCACGATGGCGACGATGTCCAGCAGCGGCAGCACCACGGGAGCGCGGCGGGGCAGTCGGTCCCAGGGGGTGAGCACGGTCGCGAGCGTGGTCAGCACGATCAGGCTCAGCCCCGCCGTGAACAGTCCCTCGGCGAAGACCGTGGGCTTGAGCCCTGCGATCAGCGCCGCGATCATGACGACGCAGCCGACGAGGAAGATCTGCCACCGCCAGATCGACGCGGTACGCCCCATGGGTGCGATCTCCCCTTCTCCCCCGACGAAGGTCCGCCGCCTTCCCCCGGGCGTTCCTCAACTCTGCCGCAAGATTACTCGAAGATTGCCCCGGAACCCCTTCTCCGGCGGCCCCGAGTGCCTAGCATCGCTCTCGAGGCCGCAGAACAGCGGTCCACGGCCCACGCTCACTGCGGGCAACGGGGAAAGTCCGGGGAGAGGAAGAAGAATGGGGAGGACCGCGAAGACGACGACGCGAGGGGAACGTCGTCCTCGTCGGCAATGGGGTGCCGAACGTCCGAAACCGCCGTTGCCCGCAGTGCACGAGCGACCGTCCACGACCAAGCTGATCCTCGGCCGGCTGGCCATCTGGGCGACCGTGCTCTTCTGGCTGCTGTACGTGCTCACCGTGGCGATCACCCTGTTCTTCGCCGGCGAGTTCGACACCACCTGGCGGGTGATCGAGGGCGGCTCGTACGTGGTCGTGGTCACCTTCCTCACCTTCTCCGCCCTGATGTACCTGGTGGCCCGGCAGGGCGCCTTCCAGCGCTTCCGCACGCACCGCCGCGCCGCGCGCGCCGAGCTCGACCGGCACTTCTCGCACGAACACCGGCCGCTGACCGTGCTCGTGCCCTCGTACGCGGAGGAGACCGCGGTGATCCGCAAGACCCTCTGGTCGGCGGCGCTGCAGGAGTACCCGGCGCAACGGGTGGTGCTGCTCATCGACGACAATCCGTGGCCGAGCGACGAGGACACCGCCCGGAAGCTCAACGAGACGCGTCTGGTTCCCGCCCGGATCGCCGCCGAGATGGCGGGTCCCCGGGAGCGCTTCACCGAGGCGCTGAGATGGTACGAGGACGAGGGCGTCGCCCTCCCCGCCGACGAGGTGCTGGACCGCCTGGTGGAGGAGTACGCCTTCGCGGTGGAGTGGCTGCACGACCTCGCCGCCGAGGAGCCGCGGGAGGACCACGTCGACGACTTCTTCATCGACGAGGTGATCCTGGGCCTCGCGGACGACCTCGAGTCCACGGCCGTCGCGGTGGAGGGTGCGCTCGAAGAGGGCGCCGCGCTCCCCGAGGAGCGGGTGCGCGAGCTCTTCCGCCGCCTCGTGTGGATCTTCACGGCGGAGATGGCCGCCTTCGAGCGCAAGCGCTACGCCTCGCTCTCGCACGAGGCGAACAAGGCGATGAACCTCAACTCGTACATCGGCCTGCTCGGCGGACGGTTCGTGGAGGAGCGCACCCCCGACGGCGTGCTGCTGCGCCCCGCCGGCGGTGGCGAGCGCGCCGACCTCGAGATCCCGTACTCCGACTTCGTGCTCACCCTCGACGCCGACTCAGTTCTGCTGCGCGACTACTGCCTGCGTCTGGTGCACTTCCTGGAGCAGCCGGAGAACGCGGCCGTCGCGGTGACGCAGACCCCGTACTCCTCCTTCCGCGGCGCGCCGACCCGTCTGGAGCGGCTCGCCGGCGCGACCACCGACGTGCAGCACATCCTGCACCAGGGCATGACGGCGCACGACGCGACCTTCTGGGTGGGCGCCAACGCGGTGATCCGGATGGAGGCGCTGGACGACATCCTGGAGATCGAGACGATCGACGGCTTCGAGGTGCGCCGCTACGTGCAGGACCGCACGGTGATCGAGGACACCGAGTCGAGCATCGACCTCACCGAGCACGGCTGGAAGCTGATCAACTACCCCGAGCGCCTGAGCTACAGCGCGACGCCGCCCGACTTCGGCTCACTGGTGGTGCAGCGGCGCCGCTGGGCGAACGGCGGGCTGCTCATCCTGCCGAAGCTCTGGCGGCAGATGCGCGAGCACCGCCGGATGCACAAGCCGCTGTCGCTGGGCGAGGTGGCACTGCGCACCAACTACATGGCGTCGATCGCGTGGGCGAGCTTCGGCCTGATCTTCCTCCTCGTCTACCCGTACGACAACCGCCTGGTCAGCCCGTTCATCCTTCTCGGCGCCCTGCCCTACTTCCTGGCGATGGCGAGCGACCTGCACTACTCCGGCTACAAGCGCACCGACGTCTTCCGCATCTACGGCTTCAACCTCATCCTGCTGCCGGTGAACCTCGCGGGCGTGCTGAAGTCGATCCAGCAGGGCCTCACCGGCATGAAGATCCCCTTCGCCCGCACCCCTAAGGTGAAGGACCGCACCAGCACCCCGCTGATGTACGTGGTGATCCCGTGGGTGATCGTGGGCTTCTCGGCGTTCGTCGCGTGGCGCAGCTGGAACGACGGCGCCTGGGGGACGCTGGCGTTCTCCGTCGTCAACGCGGTGTGCGCGATCTGGGCGATCCTGGCGAACATCGGCATCCGCAACTCGATCGTCGACGTGTGGATCGGGCTGACCGACTGGATGTGGGTGCCGGCCGAGCACCATGCCGAGGCGCACCACCATGCCTCAGCGGGCGGCGACTGGCGCGCCGCCCTGCACGACGGGCAT
>JBEBWQ010000078.1:0-9813 GCA_040392075.1 Microbacterium sp. | reverse complement strand
GTTGAGGAGCGCCGGGTCCACCTGATGCCCGTACTGCAGTGCGCCCATCAGCGCGTCCCGTTCCAGGGCGACCTCCGCCGTGCGGGGCAGGCCGGCCAGGGTCACCGGGGCGGGAGCCACCGCCCCGTCCTCGCCGGACGGCGCTCCGGGGGGCTCGGCACCGGCGGGAGCACGCGATTCCGGGGCGCTCCTCCCGGCCGGCGCGTTCTGCCGCGCCGCGCCGCGGGCGGCCCGCTCCACCTCCCGGCGCACCTCTCCCGGGTCCATGCCCAGGCGCCGGGCGAGCACCCGCTCGTACCCCGGCCGGAGCAGCTGGTCCCGGATGTCCGCGACGATCGGCGCCGCCGCGCGCAGGGCACCGACCTGGCCCTCCACGCTGCCGAGGTCGAAACCGGAGAGGCGCTGATCGATCACGAACTCGAACATCGGCACCTTGCGCTCCATCAGCGCGCGCACCGCTTGATCGCCGCGCTGCAGACGCAGATCGCAGGGGTCCAGGCCCTCCTCCGCCACGGCGACATAGGTCTGCGCGCGGAAGCGCTTCTCCTCGGTGAAGGCCCGCAGCGCCGCCTTCTGACCGGCCGCGTCCGGGTCGAAGGTGAAGACCACCTCGCCGGATGCCGACTCGTCCCCCATCACCCGGCGCAGCACCGTGATGTGATCGGAGCCGAAGGCCGTGCCACAGGTGGCGACGGCCGTGGTCACCCCCGCGAGGTGGCACGCCATCACATCGGTGTACCCCTCCACCACCACGACGCGCCGGGGATCGCTCCGCACGATGTCCCGCTTGGCGAGATCGAGGCCGTAGAGCACCTGGGCCTTCTTGTAGACGGGGGTCTCGGGGGTGTTGAGGTACTTCGGACCCGGGTCGTCCTCGAAGAGCTTACGGGCGCCGAAGCCGATGGTCTGGCCGGTGACGTCGCGGATCGGCCAGACCAGCCGGCCGCGGAAGCGGTCGTACACGCCCCGGTTGCCGGTGGAGACGAGCCCGGCCGCGCTCAGCTCGTCGCGGGTGAACCCCTGCGCCGTCAGAGCGTTGAGCAGCCCGTCCCAGCCGCGGGGAGCGAATCCGACGCCGAAGTGCGCCGCCGCGCCGGCATCGAAGCCGCGTTCGCCCAGGAATCTCCGCCCCTCCGCCGCCCCGGGGGTGAGCAGCTGCGCACGGAAGTACTCCGCCGCCGCCGTGTTCGCCTGATACAGGCGGCTGCGCCCGCTCGTCTCCGGTGCGGCCCCGCCGTCCTCGTAGTGCAGGGCGTAGCCGATCCGGCCGGCGAGACGCTCCACCGCCTCGGTGAAGGTCACGTGGTCCATCGCCTGGAGGAAGGAGTACACGTCTCCCGACTCCCCGCAGCCGAAGCAATGGTAGTACCCCACCTGCGGGCGGACGTGGAAGCTCGGGCTCTTCTCGTCGTGGAACGGGCACAGGCCCTTCAGCGACCCCACCCCCGCCGAGCGCAGGGCGACCCGCTCGCCCACGATGTCGGCGATGCTGGTGCGGGACTTCACCTCCTCGACGTCCGCCTGCCGGATGCGGGGCATCAGTCGCGCTCCGCTCCGGCACCGGCCGGGACGGGGGCGCCGCGCGGGATCCAGAGACCGATCGCCGCCGCGTCGATCTCGCCGACCAGACGCAGGTGCCAGGACACCGCGGCCTGATCTGTGAGGCTCGCCACCTGGTCCACGATCACGCGCCGCTGGCCGGCAGCCGTCCCCGCCTGCGCGAAGTCGGCGCGGAACACCGGCTCCAGCGCCTGCGGACCCGCCTCCCAGAGGGCGTCCGCGAGGCGTTTGAGCACGCGCCGCTGCTCCTTGTACAGCTCCTTGCGCCCCTCAATGGACACCACCGTCGCGCCGATCACGCCCTTGAGCGCCGCGATCTCGGTCTCGACCACCCTCGGCACCACCACGCGGGCGTGGTAGCGGGTGAGCGGCCCGCGGGGATAGGCCTCCTGCGTGGCCGCGGTCGCGGCGCGGGCGAAGCGGCCGATGAGATCGCTCGTGAGGTTCTTCAGCTGCGCGAGATCGGAGCGGGTGCCGTGGAACTCGCGGAGCCAGGTGGGAAGCATCGTCAGCCGGTACAGCGCGTCCTCCAGCTCCTCGCGGGTGAAGCCGTAGCCCACCCACGCCTGGATCGCGCTGATCAGCGCCTCGTGCTCGTCCGGGTCCGTCAGTCGGGCAGGGTCGAGATAGCCGTTGGTGACGGCGTCCTCGAAGTCGTGCACCGAATAGGCGATGTCGTCGGAGAGGTCCATGACCTCCGCCTCGATGCAGCGCACCCGGCCGGGGGCTCCATCACGCATCCAGTGGAAGACCTCCTCGTCGTCCGGGTACACCCCGAACTTCTGCCGGCCGCCCGGGTCGGCCAGCGGCTTCTCCGCGGTCCACGGATACTTGCTGGTGGCATCGAGGCTCGCGCGGGTGAGGTTCAGCCCGAAGCTGCGTCCGCCGGCATCGATGATCTTCGGCTCCAGACGAACGAGGATGCGCAGGCTCTGCGCGTTGCCCTCGAACCCGCCGATGTCCTCGGCCCACGAGTTGAGCGCACGCTCCCCGTTGTGACCGAAGGGCGGGTGCCCCAGATCGTGGCAGAGGCAGGCGGTGTCGACGATGTCGGGCTGCAGGCGGAGCCGGGAGGCGAGCTCGCGCCCCACCTGGGCGACCTCCAGGGAATGGGTCAGCCGGTTGCGCGCGAAGTCGGCCGGGCTCGCCGGGCTCAGCACCTGCGTCTTGGCGGCGAGCCGCCGCAGGGCCGCGGAGTGCAGCACCCGGGCGCGATCGCGGGCGAAGTCGTCACGCTCGGAACGATGGGTCTCGGCGAAATAGCGCTCCGCGTCGTGGGCGGAGTAGCCGTCGGTGCGCGCGCCGGCCCCCGCGCCCCCTTCCCCGGAGCCGCTCGCCCCCGAGCCCGCCGACGCGTCAGCCGCCACTGTTCTCCACCTCCGCGCCGCGCATCATCACGCGGGTCTCGCCGGTGATCTCGCGCGAGTCCAGCCAGTGCTCCGGCAGCGCGGTCCGCTTGGGACGCCCGGCACGGCCGCGCTGGCCCTCCGCGTCCTCCCCCGGATAGGGGGCGTCCTGGTCGAGCAGGGCGAGGAACCCGTCGATCTCCGCCAGACTCGACGCGGTCGCCAGCCCCGTGCGCACCTCGCCGCCGACGGGATAGCCCTTGAAGTACCAGGCGACGTGCTTGCGGATGTCGCGGCAGCCGCGATCCTCGTCCTCGAAGAACTCCACGAGGAGCTCGGCGTGCCGGCGGAAGGCCTGTGCCACGAAGCCCAGGGTGGCGTCGACGGTCCGTCCCTCGCCGCCGAAAGCGATCGCGAGCTCGCCGAACAGCCACGGCCGCCCCAGGCAGCCGCGCCCGACGACGACGCCGTCGCAGTCCGTCTCGGCCATCATGCGCACCGCGTCCTCGGCCGCCCAGATGTCGCCGTTGCCGAGCACCGGGATGCTCGTCACCGCCTGCTTCAGCTCTCCGATCGCCGGCCAGTCGGCATGGCCCGAGTAGAACTCGCCCGCCGTGCGGGCGTGCAGCGCCACGGCTGCGGCACCGGCGTCCTCGGCGGCGCGTCCGGCCTCGAGGAAGGTGAGGTGGTCGCGGTCGATGCCCTTGCGCATCTTCACCGTGAGCGGCAGGTGCTCGGCCGCACGCACGGCCTGGTCGACGATGTCGGCGAACAGCCGGGTCTTCCAGGGCAGCGCGGCCCCGCCGCCCTTGCGCGTGACCTTCGGCACCGGGCAGCCGAAGTTCAGGTCGATGTGGTCGGCGTGGTCCTCGGCGACGATGATGCGCACCGCCTCCGCGATCGTGGCCGGGTCCACGCCGTAGAGCTGGATCGAGCGGGGCGTCTCGCTCTCGTGGTGCCGGATCAGCCGCATCGTGTTGGGGGTGCGCTCGACGAGCGCCCGGGAGGTGATCATCTCGCTCACGTACAGGCCAGCGCCGTACTCGCGGCACAGGCGCCGGAAGGCCGTGTTGGTGATCCCCGCCATCGGCGCGAGCACCACCGGCACGTCGAGGGCGAGCGGACCGATGCGCAGAGGCGCCGCGGGGGCGGCGAGCGAGGCGGGAGCGGGTGCGGAAGTCATCCAGGCCATTCTCCCAGACCCGGCCCGGTGGCGGGGCAAGGGAGACGGGCTGTGGAGAGGGCCCGGCTCCGCCGCCGTCGCCCGGTCGCGCGGGCTCCGACGGTCTCGATCCTCGCGACGGGGGTCCTCTGCCCGCGCAGGCTCGCTCTTGGCCGCTTTCCGAGACCGCCGTCCGCACGGAGCGTAGGCTGTGCTCATGACCGATCTGGACGTGCGCTCGATCCCCTTCGCCGATGCCGATGGCGCGGAGAAGACCCTCGCCGACTACGGCGCCGATGTCGTCCTGGTGGTGAACGTCGCAAGCCGCTGCGGGCTCACCCCGCAGTACGCGCAGCTCGAGGAGCTGCAGCGCCGCTACCAGGACCGCGGCTTCACCGTCGTCGGCTTTCCCTGCAATCAGTTCATGGGCCAGGAGCCGGGGTCGATGGAGCAGATCCTCGACTTCTGCTCCACCACCTACGGGGTCACCTTTCCGATCAACCAGAAGATCAAGGTGAACGGCAAGAAGGGCGCGGAGCTCTACAAGGCCCTCAAGGAGACCCCCGACGCCACCGGTGACGCCGGCCGCGTGTCGTGGAACTTCGAGAAGTTCCTCGTCGACGCCGAGGGGCGCGTGCGGCGCTTCCGCCCGCGGACGACGCCGGACAGCCCCGAGGTCGTCGAGGCGATCGAGGCGGCGCTCGACCGGGCCTGAGAGCCCTCGCGGCGACGGCGCGGGTCCCCCGGGCCTGCCGCGCTCACTGAGCCCGTCGACGCGTGCGGCGGGGGAAGCCCGCCCCTTCGCTCCCCACGCCCGCTCCCGGGCGTCGCTGATGCGCTGCCCGGGAGCCTCCGGGCGCGTGGCCCCAGGCTCACGGAGCAGCGAGCTCAGGAGCAGGCGGACTCAAGGGCCAGGACCCGCGGACCAGGACCCGCGAAGACGCCATCCGCGAAGGACGGCTGTGTCGCCGGCATCCTCCCGGAGCGTCCCTCCTACGCCGCCTGGCGCTTCTTCCAGACGTCCCGGAGCACATCGGCGAAGGTCTCCGCCGGCTGCGCCCCGCTGACGCCGTACTGCGCATCGATCACGAAGAACGGCACCCCCTGGATGCCGTAGGCCTGCGCCTGCTGCTGGTCCCGGCGGACCGCGTCGAGGTACTCCCCCGACTCGAGCGCCGCACGGGCGCCTTCCGCGTCGAGGCCCGCTTCCTCGGCGAGGGCGGCGAGATCGTCGATCCGGCCGACGTGCCGCCCCTCGGTGAAGTACGCCGCCATCAGGCGCTCGGCCATCTCCTGCTGCCGTCCCTGCGCCTTGGCGTAGTGGAGCAGCTCATGGGCCTTCACCGTGTTGGTGTGCTGCAGCCGGTCGAAGCGGTACTCCAGCCCGGCCTGCGACGCTGCGCCGGTGACCCGCTCGAGCATCTGCTCCACCTGTGCCCGGGACATGCCCTTGTGGCCGGCGAGGAAGTCGATCTCGCTGCCGGCGAAGTCAACGGGGGTGTCGGGGGCCAGCTCGTAGGAGTGGAAGGTCACCCGAACCTCGGGCGCATCCGCGTCGCCGGCGACCTCGGCCAGCGCGCTCTCGAGGTTGCGCTTCCCGATGTAGCACCAGGGGCAGGCGATGTCGGACCAGATGTCGATGGTGAGGGGGGCGCTCATGACAGCATCAACCGCGGGCCCGCCGACGGTATTCCCCCGGCGGCATGCTCATCGCTGCGCCGTCGGCGCGTCCACGGCGCCGCCGAAACGACGGTCCCGGGCGTGGAAGATCTCGATGGCCCGCCACAGCTCCGTGCGCGAGAAGTCCGGCCACAGCGTGTCGAGGAACACCATCTCGGCGTAGGCCGACTGCCAGAGCAGGAAGTTGGAGGTGCGCTGCTCTCCGGAGGAGCGCACGAACAGGTCGACGTCGGGCATGTCCGGCACGTACAGATAGCGACGGAACAGCTTCTCGTTCACCGCCGACGGGCGCACGCGCCCCAGCTGCACGTCCTCCGAGATGGCGCGCACCGCGTCGACGATCTCGTTGCGCCCGCCGTAGTTCACGCACATGGTGAGGGTCAGCACGTCGTTGCCGGCGGTCAGGCGCTCCGCCTCGCGGAGCTCGGAGATCACCGAGCGCCACAGTCGCGGCGTCCGCCCGGCCCAGCGGACGCGCACGCCCCAGGCGTTCAGCTGGTCCCGGCGGCGGCGCAGCACCTCGCGGTTGAACCCCATGAGGAAGCGCACCTCCTCCGGCGATCGTGCCCAGTTCTCCGTGGAGAAGGCGTAGACCGACAGGTGCTTCACCCCGGCCTGCACGGCGCCCGCGACGACGTCCAGCAGGACCTCCTCCCCGGCGCGGTGCCCCTCGATGCGGGGCAGTCCCCGCTGGTTGGCCCAGCGTCCGTTGCCGTCCATCACGATCGCCACGTGGTTCGGCACCCCGTGGAAGTGCGGGGGGTGCTCCCCCGTCCAGTCCACTGGCCGGAACTCCGGCGACGACGGTGCGCTCCGGTGCGGCAGACGGCTCATCGACGGTCCTCTCCGGGGATGGACGACGCCACGTGCTGCAGCGATCGGATGCCCCGTTCCAGATGCCACTGGGTGTAGGCGGAGACGATGCCGGAGGCGTCCTCGGCGTCGGCCGGCGACGCGGCGTCGACGGCGTCCCACTCCCCCGCCAGGAGCCGCTGCAGCAGGGTGCGCACCGCCGGGCGCAGGCGAGGGCTCCCGGCGGGCGCGCAGGCGGCGCAGACCATGCCGCCCAGCTGCGCCACGAAGCTCTCGTGCGGGCCGGGAGCGCCGCAGCGGGCGCAGTGATCGAGCGAGGGGGACCAGCCCGAGAGCGCCATCACCCGCAGCAGATAGGACGCGAGGATGCTCCGGGAGGCGTGCTCGCCGCGGGCGAGGGAGCGCAGCCCCCCGACCAGCAGCAGATACTGCTCCGGCGTCGCCTCGGACTCGTTCAGCCGGTCGGCGGTCTCGACCATGGCGCTGGCCGCGGTGAACCGGTCGTAGTGCACGGCGATGTCGGCTCCGTACGAGCCGAGCGACTCGGCCTGCTGCACGATGTCGAGGGAGCGTCCCTGGTACAGCTGCACGTCGGCCACCATGAACGGCTCCAGCCGTGCGCCGAACTTCGACGAGGTCCGCCGGATGCCCTTCGCGACGGCGCGCACCTTGCCGTGCCGCCGGGAGAGCATCGTGACGATCCGATCGGCCTCCCCCAGCTTGTGGGTGCGCAGGACCACCGCCTCGTCTCGATACGTCGGCACGGTCCTCGCCTCCTCACACCGCGGTCGTGGCTCCCGCCCCGTGGCTCCGCGCTCAGGCGGATCCTCGTTCACGGCTACGCTCGATTATCCCCCCAGGCCGCAGAATAGACGGGTGACGGAACCGCTCTTCATCATCCCGCTGTGGGCGGATCTCCTCGGCGTAGGCCTCGGTGGTGTGCAGGGCGCGATGTTCGCGGCCGGATTCCAGGGTCAGCGACGCCTGGACTGGCTGGGCGTGGCGATCATCGGCATCCTCATCGGCATGGGCGGCGGCCTCATCCGCGATCTCCTGATGGGCATTCCCCCCGCCAGCCTGCAGAGCAACTGGTACCTCATCACCGCCGGCGGGGCGGCCCTGCTGGGGATGTTCCTCGCCGGCGTCCTCCACCGGGTGAACTGGCTGATCGTCGGACTGGACGCCGTCGTCATCGGGATGTTCGGCGCCTTCGGCACCAGCAAGGCGCTCGGCATCGGCCTCCCGGCGGTGCCCGCGGTGTTCATCGGCGACTGCGCGGCCGCCGGCGGGAGCATGATGCGCGACGTGATCATGGGGCTGCCGGTGGCGATCATGCACGTCGGGTCCCTTTACGCCGTCGCCGCCGGCGGCGGCTGCGCCTTCATCGTCATCGCGCATGCGCTGGGGATGAACCTCGTCCTGGCCGGCATCATCGGCATCGGCATCACCGCGCTCATCCGCGTGCTCTCGGTGGCCTTCGACCTCTCCCTCCCCGAGCAGCGACGGCTCTACCGACGCCGGCTTGCCGCCGAGACCGGCTCCATCCCGCTGCCGCCCCAGGACTGACAGACCCGCACCACGCCTCCTCCTCTTCCGTCGGCGTCCCTGCCCCTGTCACCCGCGCGACTCCGAGCGAAGGCGCGCGGGTGACGGAGACGACTCCGCCCCGGCACCGTCGGAACGGACCGGGGCGGAGCACGGAGGGTCAGACCGTGGCGAGCTCCCGCTCACGGGTGCGGATCGAGCGGTTGACGCCGGAGACGATGGCCTTGAGCGACGCGGTGGAGATGTCGCCGTCGATGCCCACGCCCCACAGACGCTGGTCACCCACCTGCAGCTCCACGTACGCCGCCGCCTGGGCGTCGCCGCCCGAGCTCAGCGCGTGCTCCACGTAGTCGTACACGGTGATGTCGAAGCCCTGGGCCCGCAGCACCTCCACGAAGGCCGCAACCGGGCCGTTGCCCGTCCCCGACACGGGAAGCCGCTCCTCGCCGTCGCGCAGCATGACCTCCAGCTGCACCTCGCCGCTCATGTCGCTGCGGGTCTGCGTGCCGAGCAGCTCGAACCGGCCCCAGCGCCGATCCGACTCGTCGGAGGGCAGGTACTCGTCGTGGAAGATGTCCCAGATCTGGGCGCTGGTGACCTCGCCGCCCTCGGCGTCGGTCTTGGCCTGCACGACGCCGGAGAACTCGATCTGGAGCTTGCGCGGCAGGTCCAGGGCGTGGTCAGCCTTCAGCAGGTAGGCGACGCCGCCCTTGCCGGACTGGGAGTTGACGCGGATGACCGCCTCGTAGGAGCGCCCCAGGTCCTTCGGGTCGATCGGCAGGTAGGGAACCGCCCACTCGATCTCGTCGACGGTGACGCCGGCGGCGGCGGCCGCGGCGTCCATCGCTTCGAAGCCCTTCTTGATCGCATCCTGGTGCGAGCCGCTGAAGGCGGTGAAGACCAGGTCTCCCGCCCAGGGGCTGCGCTCCGGCACCGGCAGCTGGTTGCAGTACTCCACCGTGCGCTTGACCTGGTCGATGTCGCTGAAGTCGATCTGCGGATCGATGCCCTGGGTGAAGAGGTTCACGCCCAGCGCGACGAGGTCGACGTTGCCGGTGCGCTCGCCGTTGCCGAACAGGCACCCCTCGATGCGGTCGGCACCGGCCATGTAGCCCAGCTCCGACGCGGCGATGGCGGTGCCGCGGTCGTTGTGCGGGTGCAGCGAGATGATGACGTTCTCGCGGTGGTTGAGGTGACGCCCCATCCACTCGATCGAGTCGGCGTAGACGTTGGGGGTCGCCATCTCCACGGTGGCCGGCAGGTTGATGATCACCTTGCGGTCGGGCGTGGGCTGGAAGACCTCGAGCACCTGGTTGCAGATGTCCGCGGCGAACTCGAGCTCGGTGCCGGTGTAGCTCTCCGGCGAGTACTCGTAGTACACGATCGTGTCGGGGACCGTCGCCTCGTACTTCTTGCACAGGCGCGCGCCCTCCAGGGCGATGTCGACGATCCCCTGCCGGTCGCTGCGGAACACGACCTCGCGCTGCAGGACGCTCGTGGAGTTGTACAGGTGCACGATCGCCTGCTTCGCGCCACGGATCGCCTCGTAGGTGCGCTCGATCAGGTGCTCGCGCGCCTGGGTGAGGACCTGGATGGTGACGTCGTCCGGGATCGCGTTCTCCTCGATCAGCTGCCGGACGAAGTCGAAGTCCGTCTGGCTGGCCGAGGGGAAGCCGACCTCGATCTCCTTGTAGCCCATGCTCACCA
>JBEBWQ010000077.1:0-9825 GCA_040392075.1 Microbacterium sp. | reverse complement strand
GGGGAAAGGGGAGCGCCCGGAAGGCTGCCCACGTCTGGTCCCGCGCCGGCACGAGGGCGTCGGCGCCCGCGTGGTCGTCTCTCGGCAGATGGTCTACGTCGCGGCCAAGGTCCCCGAGGAGCGTCCCGTCCGCCTTGGAGGCGACGATCATCCCGCGGACGTGCGCGGGATCCTCCGCGGAGGCGCTGTGCACGGTGCCGGCGATGCCGGCGTACCCCCGGGGGCGGACGGTGTCGGTCAGATGGCCCACCGTGAGGTGCTCCCGCCCGGCTGCGACGCGGAGGGAGCACTGTCGTCGGGGTCCAGGATGATCTCCCCCGTGGCGATGGGGATGCTGCCGGTGTCGAAGGAGAGGGCCACGGTGGAGTGGCCCGGGAGAGCTCATGGCTGCCAGTGGGATGCTGGGGCGGGTGCTGTCGTCGGAGGAACCGCCGTCTGCGCGACGTTCCCTCGCCGGGCGTCTGGCGCCGGCACCGGGGTGCCAGGCCGCGGCGCGGTGTGCTGCCGGTGCAGGGGATGCCGCCCCGCCCAGGTCCTCGCGCCAGCGGCGAGGCCCCGGATGAAGAGGCGATTCCGGACTGAGAGTCCGCAACGCAGGGGAAGACGCTCCTCTCATATAACCCATGGCATATGCACCTGAGGAATGATGGCGAGGGGACGATAGGCAAGGGGTATGAAAGAAGCCCGATCGCGTGCCTCCGAACGCGTCGGGATGCGCGTTCGCGAGTTGCGCGACAAGACGGCGATGAGCAGGGCCATGCTCGCCGCACGCGCGGACCTGGATGTCTCCCATCTCGCCCGGATCGAGAGCGGTCGCGGCAACCCCACGCTGTTCGTCCTGCTGCAGCTGGCGACGGCGCTGGAGGTCCCGGCGACCGTGTTCCTCGAGGACCTGTCCGCTGAGGACCTGCCCGACCACATCCGGCCGTACTCGGAGGCGGATTTCCGGCGTGAGCTGCGCCGTCGCGAAAAGGGCTGACACCCGGCGTGCCGCGGGGTGCCGGGGCGGTCTACATGACGAAGCGCCACAGGTACTCCCAGCCGTCGGAGGGGCGGAACCAGAGGACGGTCACGATCACCGCATCGAGATCGGCACCGCACAGGCACACCTCGAACTGCTCCCCGGGCGCGATATGACCGTAGAGCCCGGAGTCGGCCTCGGACGGGCGATCGTCGCGATACACGCGCACGAACTCCGCGACCTCGCTGCCGCTGTTCCACACGGAGGGGTGTCGGGGGTCGTCCCGGCGTACGCGCCAGGGCACCCGATAGCTGGGCGGCGGGGGCAGGGGCGAGAGCGGGATCATTGCGCCAGGTTAGGAATGGCCTCCGACAAGCAATGCGCGTTCCTCGCGCGGCGGGTGCGCCTGTGGAGAACCGGTCGATCTCGGCCGGTGGGGGACGGCGCGCACCCAGCACGGAGTGAGGAGTGTCTCGGCATGGCACCGGACGGGCGGCCGGGGGGAGAGGCACGGCTCCCGGGGTGAGATCGCAGGGTGACCGAGGAGGGGAATGCGTTCCCGGCCGGAGGAATGTCAGGCGCCGTTGATAGCGTGGTCGGGTGAGCCTTTCCTCCGACGCCGGGGCGTCATCGCCCGATCACGAGAACGCCTCTGGCGAGCCAGAGGCGCCCGCCTCCGCGCCGGTGAAGAAGCCCCGCTCCCCGCGCCGTCCCGCTGCGGCGGGGAGGACGCCGGCGGGAGGGGGTGCGAAGGGTACCGACTCGGGGCGTCCGCGATCGGCCTCCGACGTCCAGGAGCCCGCCCCGGCGATCGCGGCCGATGGAGGCGACGCCGGTGCCGAGAGCCCGGTGAAGAAGACCGCTCGACCGGCGAGGACCGCATCCGGACGCACGTCCCGGGCGGCGTCGCCCGTGTCCGCGGAGAATCCGGCCGCGCAGGCCTCCGCATCCGGGAGCGAGCAGCCGGTCGTCCCTCCGGCGGAGACGAAGAAGTCGACCTCACGGGGCGGCACCGCACGGTCGACGGGCGCTGCATCGACGAAGAGCGGCACCGTGAAGACCAGTGCCGCGAGTCCGAGGGGGACGAAGACGACCGGAGGGACGACCTCGGCGGGCAGGACCGGGAGCACGGCGGCGAGAACCTCCGCGGCGAAGTCATCCGCGGCGAGAACGCCGGCGGCGACGAAGAAAACACCGGCGAAGACGGCCGCCGCGGAGTCCTCCAGCGCGGAGACGTCCGCTGCCCAGCCCGCCGCTGCGAAGCCCCCCACCGCGAAGTCCTCTGCTGCGAAGCAGAGATCCCCATCGGGGAGGACCGCCGCGGCGAAAGCGTCCGCCGCGAAATCACCCCCCGCGAAGACGACGGCGACGAAGGGCACTGCTGCGGCGAAGCGCACCGCCACCACGAAGGACGGCGCCCCCGCACGGGGGGCGGCTGCGGCCGCCCGGCCGAGCGCGACGGCGAAGCGACCGGCACCTCGGAAGGCGGACGGATCGGCCTCGGCGGGGAAAGGCACCGCCGCTGAGAAACCGCGCCCCGGAGATGCTCTCGGTGATGACGCGGCCGGTACCGACGCCGCGGGGCGCGATTCCGCCGCGGTGGCACCGATCGGCGAGGTCGCCCTGCCCGCAGAGCCGACCGCGCCGGTGACGGCGCCCGCGTCGGGGGAGACTCCGGCATCCGAAGGGGCGGCCGCATCCGATGAGGCGACCGAGATCCGTGAAGCGGAGACACCGGAGGCGATCGTCGTCGAGGACGATACCCGCGGTGCGGCCGAGACCCCTCCGGAGAACTCCGAGGAGTCTCTGCCCGCGGAGGCGGGAGAGGCGGTACCGTCGGATCACGAAGGGGCGTCTCGGCCCCGGCCCGCAGAGGGGGTGGTGGACATGCCGGAGGAACCCGTCGTCGTCGCCGTGAATGCGACCGCAGACGTCGCGCCCGCCTCGGCCGTCGACGCGCCGACCCCGACGGACGCGGGAGCCGCACCGACGACGGCGACCGCTGTGGATCCGTCTCCCCTGGAGGACGACGGGGTCGCCTCCGGCGTGGGAACCGCGGAAGAGGATCCCGGTCTCTCCGGGGAGACGGCGCCAGCGCTGAGCTCCGCCGCGGGGGTCGCCGAGGCATCGGAGGGACTGCCGGAAGCGGAGACCCCTCTCGCCGTGCGCGTGCGCGGCCTGGTGAAGCGCTTCGGCGACCACGGGGCGGTGAACGGGATCGACCTGACGGTGCCGGCCGGCTCCTTCTTCGGTCTCGTCGGGCCCAACGGCGCGGGCAAGACCACGACGCTCTCGATGATCGCCGGCCTGCTCCGTCCCGATGCGGGCGAGATCCTGATCGCCGGAGTGGACCAGCGCCGCGACGCGAAGGCGGCCAAGCGCATGCTGGGGGTGCTGCCGGATCGCCTGCGCACGTTCGACCGGCTCACCGGCCGCCAGCTCCTGCACTACTACGGCCTGCTGCGCGGGCTCGCGCCGGCGGTGATCGACGCGCGCGTGGCCGATCTGGCGCGCGCCTTCGATCTCACCGATGCCCTCGGCCGGATCGTCTCCGACTACTCCGCCGGGATGACCAAGAAGATCATGCTCGCCGGCGCCCTCATCCACTCGCCGCGCGTCCTCGTCCTGGACGAGCCGTTCGAAGCGGTCGATCCCGATGCGGCCGAGGCGATCCTGGAGATCCTGCGCACCTATGTCCAGCACGGCGGCACGGTGATCCTCTCGAGTCATGGCATGGAGCTGGTCGAGCGGGTCTGCAGCGGCGTGGCGATCCTCGTGCGCGGGGACGTCCTCGCCGAAGGCACCGTCGAGGAGGTCAGCGCCGGGGGAAGCCTCCGGGACCGGTTCCGGGAGCTGTCCGGCGGGGGCATCGAAGTGGGAGGGCTGGAGTGGTTGCACACCTTCTCCGACTGAGGCTGGCCCTTCTGCTCGGCGCCCTGCGGGGAAGGAACGGCGTACGGCGGGTGCTCTCCGTGGTGCTCGTGGCGCTCGCGGCCTGTGGTGCGGGAGTCGCCGTGCTGAGCCTCGCGACGGCTCCCGTCGAGGTGTCCCGCACGGTGATCGTCCTCGCCGTCGCCGCTGTCTTCCTGGGATATCTCGTCGTGCCGTTCCTCGTCGGCGCGGTCGACCCCCTCGATCCGCGACGGTTCGCCGTGCTCGGCGTCGACGAGCGGCGCATCGCGGGCCCGCTGCTGATCGGGTCGACGGTGGGGCTGCCCTCGCTGGCGCTGCTGGCCGTCATCGTCTGCGTGACGATCGTCGGCATCCAGGCGGGTTCCCCCGGGATCGCCGCGGTGGTGGCGGGAGCCATCGGCTACCTCAGCATCCAGCTCGCCGCCCGCATCGGCATGGCGCTGGGCGCCCTGCTGCTGCCCGAGCGGCGCCCGCGCGAGCTGACCGCGCTGTTCGCGCTCGCCGCCGTGGTGGTCGCCTTCCCCATCGCGCTGTTCTTCGCATCGATGAGCTGGGACGGCCGCGTGCCCGCGCTCACCGAGACGGGCGCGACGACGGTGGGGATGACGCCGTTCGGCGCGTCCACGGGCTTCGTCTTCGCCCTCGCCGACGGGGACGTGGCGGCGGCGGTGACCGGGGGGATCGTCGCGCTGGCGACGCTCGCGGTGCTGTGGCTGGCATGGGCGGGTCTCGTGCGGCTGCTGCTCACCCGCGCCGAGCGGCCCGCCTCCGCACCCGAGCGGAGCGGTCTGGGGTGGTTCGCCGTCATGCCGTCGAACGCCTTCGGAGCGATCGCGGCCCGCAGCCTGATCTACTGGCTGCGCGACCGCCGGTATCTCGTCAACGTGCTCGTGGTCCCGGTCGCCGGTGCGCTGACGGTCCTGCCCCTGCTCGCCGCCGGGGTGTCGCTGCCGATCGCCCTTCTCGTGCCCGTCCCGGTCATGGCGCTGTTCTTCGGCTGGCTTCCCCACAACGACCTCGCCTACGACTCCACCGCCTTCTGGCTCCATGTCGCCAGTGACGTGCGCGGAATTGCCGACCGAGCCGGGCGTCTCGTCCCGATCGTGCTCGTCGCCGTGCCGGTGCTGGCGATCGCGACGCCGGTCAGCCTCGTGATCGGGTCCCGCTGGGAGCTGCTGCCAGCCCTCGTGGGCGTGGCCGCGAGTCTGTTCCTCAGCGCTCTCGGTCTCTCCAGCATCATGTCGGTGGTGGCGCCGTACCTCGTCTCGCGACCGGGGGACAGCCCCTTCCAGCAGCCGCAGCGGCAGGCCGCACGTGGCGTCTTCGGGCAGGCGATCGCGCTGCTCGGGGCGGTGGTGCTGAGCGCACCGGCGATCTGGCTCCTCGTGCTCACGACGCGGGACGTGCTGGGCGGAGGCACCGGGGGCGCGGCCGGCATCGCCGCGTTCTGGACCGGCCTCGGCGTGGGGACGGTGGCACTCGTCCTCGGCCTGCTCAGCGGGGCGGCGGTGTTCGCACGCTCCGGCGAGCGCCTGATGGAATTCGTCGAGTCGGCCTGAGGCCGCGCCGCGCCGATTAGACTCGCGGGATGAGCACTCCTCTGGACAGCCCCGATCAGGGCGGCATCGCCACCCTCGACCGCGAGCTCGAGGAGCTCCTCCGCGAGGAGCACGTCGAGCCCGGTGATCACGAGCGCTTCTCGCACTACGTGAAGAAGGAGAAGATCCTCGAGTCCGCTCTCACCGGCAAGCCGGTGCGCGCCCTGTGCGGCAAGAAGTGGACTCCGGGGCGCGACCCGGAGAAGTTCCCGGTCTGCCCCACCTGCAAGGAGATCTACGAGAAGCTCCGCGGCTGACCGTCGCGGAGGGAGGGTCAGCGGGCGGCGACGAAGTGGGTGGGGATCGCCGGGTCCGACCTGCTGAGGGCCAGTGCCCGCACCGGCAGCTCCTCTCGCACGCGAAGGTGGTGCTCCCGGGCCCGGATCGTGCCCGAGGCGCCTTCGAAGGACTCGTCGATCTCCCCGTGCTCGACCAGGGTCACCTGCAGCGCCCGCGCATCCGGGTGCTCGTCGGGGGTGTCGTCCGGGGTGAACCCCTGGGCGACGGCCACCCGCTCCTCCTGTGCGACGCCGTCGGCGAGGACGCGGAACGCGGTCTTGCGCCCGCCGGTCGAGGACTTGTCGGCCGAGGCCTTGGCCACCGACACCCAGCCCCCGTCGTCGGTCTGCCGGGCGACGAGCTTGTAGACCATGCCGACGGTCGGATGCCCCGAGCCGGTGACGACCGAGGTGCCCACCCCGTAGGAGTCCACCGGCGAGGCGGCGAGGGCTGCGATCGCGTACTCGTCCAGGTCACTGGTGACCGTGATCCGGGTGCCGGTGGCGCCGAGCCCGTCGAGCTGGGCGCGGACCTCGGCCGCGACGATCGGCAGGTCGCCCGAGTCGATGCGCACGCCGCCGAGGCCGGTCCCGGCGACGCGGACGGCGGTCTCCACCCCCGCACGGATGTCGTAGGTGTCGACGAGCAGCGTCGTCCCGACGCCCAGCGCCTCCACCTGGGCGCGGAACGCGTCCTCCTCGCTGTCGTGCAGCAGCGTCCAGGCGTGCGCAGCGGTGCCCATCGTCGGGATGCCCCATCGCCGCCCCGCCTCCAGGTTGCTCGTGGCGCTGAATCCCGCGATGAAGGCGGCGCGTGCGGCTGCGACGGCCGAGCTCTCGCCGGTCCGGCGGGATCCCATCTCGGACAGAGGGCGCTCGCCCGCGGCGATGCTCATCCGGCTCGCCGCCGCGGCGACCGCCGAGTCGTGGTTCAGGACGCTGAGGGCAAGGGTCTCCAGGATCACCGCCTCGGCGAAGGTGCCCTCGACGGTGAGGACGGGGGAGCCGGGGAAGAAGAGCTCTCCCTCCCGATAGCCGCGGATGGTGCCGCCGAACCGGTAGTCCTCGAGATGGCGCAGGGTGTCGCGGTCGACCACGCCCCCGTCGCGGAGGAACCGCAGCTCGTCCTCGCCGAAGCGGAACTCGCGCAGCAGGGACAGCAGGCGGCCGGTGCCGGCGAGGACCCCGAAGCGGCGCCCGCCGGAGAGGCGGCGGGTGAACAGTTCGAAGACGCAGGGGCGATCGGCGGTGCCGTCGCGCAGGGCGGCGCCGAGCATGGTCAGTTCGTAGCGGTCGGTGAGCAGCGCGCTGGAAGCCATCACACGCTCAGTGTAGGACGCCGGCCGTCCGCGGGAGAGGAGCACGGGGTCGCCACCGGCGGGCCAGGCCCCGCCGCGGGTAGGCTTGGTGACCATGAGCGAGGCGCCGATCGGGATCTTCGACTCCGGCGTGGGCGGGCTGACGGTGGCGGAGGCGATCCGCACCCAGCTGCCGCAGGAGTCGTTCGTCTACATCGGCGACACCGCCCACCAGCCCTACGGCCCCAAGCCCATCGCCGACGTGCGTCGCTACGCCCTGGAGGTGATGGACACCCTCGTCGACCAGGGCGTGAAGATGCTCGTCATCGCCTGCAACACGGCATCGGCGGCGGTGCTCCGCGATGCCCGGGAGCGCTACGACGTGCCGGTCGTCGAGGTGATCGGGCCGGCGGTGCGCACGGCGATGTCGACCACCCGCAACGGTCGGATCGGGGTGATCGGGACCGAGGGCACCATCTCGTCCCGCGCCTATCAGGACATGCTCGAGGTCAATCCGCAGGTGGTGACCTTCACGGCGGCCTGTCCGCGTTTCGTGGAGTTCGTCGAGGCGGGCATCACCGGCAGTCCCGAGGTGCTCGCCGTGGCCGAGGAGTACCTGGCCCCGCTCCGAGAGGCCGACGTGGACACCCTTCTGCTCGGCTGCACGCACTACCCCTTCCTGCGCGGGGCCATCAGCTATGTGATGGGGCGGCACGTCTCACTCGTCTCCAGCGACGATGAGACCGCGAACTCGGTGTACCGGCACCTGATCCGTGACGGCCTCCTCGCCCCGTCGGATGCGCGCCCTACCTACACCTACGAGGCCACCGGCGACTCGTCCGAGGAGTTCATCCGCCTCGCCAACCGGCTGATGGGCCGCGAGGTGCGGGACGTGCAGCTCGTGCAGACCGGCGCGATCACCCTGACCCCGGAGATGCTCGCCGCGAGCGACCCGTTCTGACCCGACCCCGAACCCGCACCACCCTCCCGTCCTCTGCTGAGCCCACCCGGTTGCCGATCCTGACGGGCGGCAGCCCGAAAGGAAACCATGTCCGACATCGTCCGCGCCGACGGCCGCACTCCCGACCAGCTCCGCCCGATCGAGATCGAGCGGGGGTGGAGCGCGCACGCCGAGGGATCGGCGCTCATCTCCTTCGGCGGGACGAAGGTCCTGTGCACCGCCTCGTTCACCAACGGCGTGCCGCGATGGCTGACCGGCAAGGGTCGCGGATGGGTCACCGCCGAGTATGCGATGCTGCCGCGGGCGACGAACTCCCGCAACGACCGCGAGAGCGTGAAGGGCCGGATCGGCGGACGCACCCACGAGATCTCCCGCCTGATCGGACGGGCCCTGCGCGCCGTGGTGGACACCAAGGCGTTGGGCGAGAACACGATCGTCATCGACTGCGATGTGCTCCAGGCCGACGGCGGCACCCGCACCGCCGCGATCACCGGCGCGTACGTCGCCCTGGTCGATGCGATCGCCTGGGGCCGGGAGAACCGCTTCATCGCGCAGAAGAGCACGGTGCTCACGGATTCCGTCGCCGCCGTCTCGGTCGGGATCATCGACGGCACGCCCATGCTCGATCTGGCATATGTCGAGGACGTGCGCGCTGAGACCGACATGAACGTGGTCGTGACCGGCGGGGGCGCGTTCGTCGAGGTGCAGGGGACCGCCGAGGGCGCGCCCTTCGTGCGCAGCGAACTGGACTCCCTGCTGGACCTGGGGCTGGCCGGCTGCGCCACGCTCCGGGACCTCCAGGCCGCCGCCCTCGCCGTCTGAGCGGCACGACGAGGAGCCTGTGACCGTGAAGATCGTTCTCGCCACGCACAACCCGCACAAGGTGGCGGAGTTCCAGCAGATCGTGCGCGAGGCGCGCACCGACCTCGAGGTGATCGCCTACGACGGCCC
The DNA here is from genome assembly GCA_040392075.1 of Microbacterium sp. Taxonomy (GTDB): domain Bacteria; phylum Actinomycetota; class Actinomycetes; order Actinomycetales; family Microbacteriaceae; genus Microbacterium. The sequence continues at coordinate 865 of JBEBWQ010000077.1, read as the reverse complement.
CGAGCCGGTGGAGGACGGGGTGACCTTCGCGCAGAACGCGCTGATCAAGGCGCGTGCCGCGACCGCGCACACCGGCCTGCCGGCGCTGGCCGACGACTCGGGCATCTGCGTGGACGTGCTCGGCGGCTCGCCGGGCGTGTTCTCGGCCTACTGGGCGGGTCAGCGGAAGGACCCGGCGGCCAACCTCGCGTTGCTGCTCGATCAGCTGGCCGACATCGCCGACCCGCACCGGACCGCGCGGTTCGTCTCCACGATCGCCCTCGTCACCCCCGGCGGCGTCGAGCGGACGGTCGAGGGGACCTGGCCCGGGCGCCTCGCGAGCGCCGCGGCGGGCACGGGCGGATTCGGCTACGATCCGGTCTTCATCCCGGACGGCCAGCCCGAGGGTGCCGAGCGCACGGTGGGGGAGTTCACCGCGGAGGAGAAGCAGGCGCAGTCCCACCGCGCCCGGGCGTTCCGCGCGCTGCTGCCTCTGCTGCGGGGACTCCCTGATCGAGGCTGAGGCGCCGCCGGGCGTCGGGCGGTCCGGGAGGACGCTCCGCAGCTGAGAAAGGTTATCCTTACCTTTTGGCGGCTGAGTCGCGTGTGCGCGTCGGCGCTGTGAGAGCCTGGATCCATGCACGACCACGGTCATGATCACGGAGTTCGGGGCCACAGCAACCGGAAGCTGCTCGCGCTGTCCCTCGTGATCACCTCCACGGTGATGGTGGTCCAGGTGATCGGCGCCCTCCTCTCCGGATCGCTGGCGCTGCTCGCCGATGCTGCGCACATGTTCACCGATGCCGCCGCGCTCGTGATCGCCCTGATCGCCGCGACGGTCGCCGCACGCCCCGCCGATGACCGGCGTACCTTCGGATATCAGCGC
>JBEBWQ010000076.1:0-9869 GCA_040392075.1 Microbacterium sp. | reverse complement strand
TATGGACAGGGCGCCGCGGTGGCGGCCGTCCTCCGCGCCGCGGTCGTCGCCCAGGCCGTGCAGGGCCGCCGGGAGCGGGCTCCCGCCGGCGGCCGACGCCGCGGTCCGCGAAGCTCTCTCTCCGTGCGTCTGGACATCCTCGAGCCCGAGCTGTAGGCGCGGGCCCTTCCGCCCCGCCGGCTCGCATCCCCGCCGGCATCCTGCGCCCAGGCGGCTCCCCGTGTTCACGCCCGCGCCGCGGCAGGAGCGATCGTCCGCGTACCCTAGAGAGACCCCCCGATCTCCGGAGCTGATCCATGCGCCTCGTCTTCGCCGGCACACCCGCCGTCGCCGTGCCGACCCTGCGACGCCTCGCGGAGGCGCAGGAGGTCGTCGCCGTCGTGACGCGTCCCGACGCGCCGCTCGGTCGCAAGCGCGTGCTCACCGCGTCACCGGTGGCCCAGGCCGCGGAGGAGCTCGGGCTGCCCGTGATCAAGGCTGCCCGCCTCGATGAAGACCTCACCGATCGGGTCGCCACCCTGCGGCCCGACCTCGGCGTCGTGGTCGCCTACGGCGGACTCGTCCGCGAGCGGCTGCTCGCCGTCCCGGTGCACGGCTGGATCAATCTCCACTTCTCCCTCCTTCCGCGCTGGCGGGGTGCCGCCCCGGTGCAGCGCTCCCTCATCGCGGGCGACGCGCAGCTCGGGGCGAGCGTCTTCCGGCTGGTCCGCGAGCTCGACGCCGGCGATGTCTACGCGATGCGGGCGGTGCCGGTTCCGGCCGAGGCGACGGCCGACGCCGTGCTGGACCTGTTGGCGGAGGACGGCGCCGATCTCACCGTGGGCGTCGTCGACGGCATCGCTCAGGGGACCGCCGTCGCCGTGCCCCAGCAGGGCGAGGTCACGCTGGCCCCGAAGCTCGGCCTGGAGGACGGTCGCCTGGACTGGACGCGTCCCGCTCCGGAGGTGTTCGCCCGCTACCGGGGGGTCACCCCGGAGCCCGGAGCCTGGACCACTTTCGACGGAGCGACGGTGAAGATCCTGGAGCTGTCACCGGCCCCCGATGAGCCGGTGATGGAGCCCGGGGTCGTCCTCGAAGGGAAGAAGGGCACCCTGCTGATCGGCACCGCCACACATCCGCTCCGGGTCCTCCGCGTGCAGCCGGCGGGCAAGGGGGCGATGGCCGCGGGCGACTGGTGGCGCGGCCGGCGAGGATATGCCGGGGCCGGATCATGAGCGGCGCAGGACGAGCCGGCGACGGCCGGGACAGCAACGGCCGGAACGGTGAGGATCGGAGCGGTGAGGGCCGGGGCGATGGCGTTCGCCGGGACCGCGCCGCGGGGCGTCCCCGCCGGCCCGCGGCGAAGCGGCCCGCCTCCCCGCGCGCGGAAGACACCGCCGGCCGTACGGGGACCCGGAACGGCGTCCAGCCCGCGCGCCGCGTGGCCTACGACGTGCTCCGTGCCGTGACCGAGCAGGACGCCTACGCCAATCTGCTGCTCCCCGCCGCGATCACGGCGGCCGGCCTCGGCGGACCCGACGCGGCGCTGGCCACCGAGCTCACCTACGGCACCCTGCGCCGCAGGGGCACCTACGACGCGATCATCGCGCAGGCGGCGAACCGGCCGGCGGCCGAGATCGATCCGGCGGTGCTCGACGCGTTGCGGCTGGGCGCCCATCAGATCCTCGCCACCCGGGTCGCCTCCTACGCCGCCGTGAACGAGGCGGTCAACCTGGCCCGTTCCGAGGGCCGGGGGGCGGCGAGCTTCGTCAACGCGGTGCTGCGTCGGATCGCCCGCGACACCCCGGGGGAGTGGCAGGCCCGGATCGAGGCGACCGCGCGCTCCGACGACGAGCGGCTGTCGCTGCGCACCGCGCACCCGGTGTGGGTGATCCGCGCGCTGCGCCGCGCGCTGGCCGCGGAGGGGCGCACCGACGAGCTCGAGGCACTCCTGGAGGCCGACAACACCGCTCCCGAGGTGACCCTCGTCGCCCTTCCCGGCCTAGCCGAGCCGGGTGCTCCACGCCGCCGCTTCGCGCCGACCGCCTTCGCCTCGCCCGGAGGCGATCCGCACGGGACGGTGTCCGCCTCCGGCGGCACGGTCCGAGTGCAGGACGAGGGCTCCCAGCTCGTCGCCCTCGCCCTCGCCGCCGCGCAGCCGATCGCGGCGGGCGAGCGCTGGCTGGACCTCTGCGCGGGCCCCGGGGGCAAGACCGCCCTCCTCGCCGCGATCGCCCGCCAGCACGGGGCGCATCTGGAGGCGAACGAGGTCATCCCCGCCCGCGCCGGTCTGGTGCGCCGCGCCCTGGCGCCGGTTCCCGGCGATGTCCCCGTCCACGAGGAGGACGGCCGCGCCCTCGCCGCCGCGAACCCGGGCGCGTTCGACCGGATCCTCGTCGACGCCCCCTGCACGGGCCTCGGCGCCCTCCGCCGCCGTCCCGAGGCGCGCTGGCGGAAGAGTCCCGCCGACGTCCCCGAGCTCGTGAGCCTCCAGGAGGGTCTGCTCGACGCGGCCCTCGCCGCCCTCGCACCGGGCGGGGTGCTCGCCTACGTCACCTGCTCGCCGCACCTCGCCGAGACCACCGGCGTGGTGACCGAGGTGCTCCGTCGTCACCCCGGGATCGAGGAGCTCGACGCCTGCGCCGTCCTGCAGGCCGTGGCCCGTGAGCCGCTCGACCTCGCCGGCGACGGCAGCGGACGCGTGCAGCTCTGGCCTCACCGCCATGGCACCGACGCGATGTTCCTCGCCCTCCTGCGCCGTCCCGCCTGAGCCCCGACCGCGAGAAGGCCTGCTGCGAATGATCCGGGGCCGGGCCTTCTCTGCTGTGCGTCCCGTCCTCCCGCGCGGAGGCGGCGCCGCCTCCGCTGGCGCAGGACCTGCTGTCTCCGGGGGAGACCGCTGCTGCTCCTGCGTCCCGCGCAGGAGGACGGAGCAGGCGGATGCGCGGGCCGGCGGGTCGATGTCTGCGGGATGACGGTGGAGTGCGGCCGTCCCCGGGGTCGCGGGACCCGGCTGTCAGCACTCTTTGCAGTGAGCAGGGTAGACACAGGAGTGGTGCTGCCCCCTGCCCCGACGGCGGCGCGCAGCCGGACAGACCCGAAGGAGCCATCCCGTGCGAGAGACCAGCCAGCAGCGTCGCGTCCTGGCACGGCACGGGCAGCAGCGCCGGCCCCACCCGGTACGGGAGCTGCTGAAGATCCTCGGGATCGCGGCCGCCGTGCTGCTGGTCAGCGGGACGAGCGTGGCGGCCTACGTGGGCACGGATCTCGCCTCGACGGTCGCGGAGAACTCCGTCGACCTCGGCGGCGACCGGGCGGTTCCGCCGGACATCAGCGCGTACGAGCAGGGCTTCAACATCCTCCTCACCGGGCTCGACACCTGCGAGGACGCGTACAAGCACCTGTTCCCCGGACGCTGCGACGACGATGAGTGGGACGGCGCCCTCAACAACGACGTGACGATCCTCGTGCACGTGTCCGAGACGCCGCACCGGGTCACGGCGGTGAGCTTCCCCCGGGATCTGCAGATCCCGATCCCCTCCTGCACCGATGCGGACGGCTACGAGTACTCGGCGATGAGCAAGCAGCCGATCAGCTCCGCGTACTTCTACGGCGGCCTTCCCTGTGTGGCCGCCACCGTCACCCAGCTCACCGGACAGGACGTCGACTTCGCCGCCTCGGTCAAGTTCGGCGGCGTCATCGAGATCACGAATGCCATCGGAGGAGTCGACGTGTGCCTCGCGAGCCCGATGCGGGACGAGCACACGCTCATCGACTGGCCCGCGGGAGATCGCACCATCCAGGGGATCGAGGCCCTCCAGTTCCTGCGCACCCGGCACGGCGTGGGCGACGGCGGGGATCTCGGCCGGATCGGCAACCAGCAGCAGTACCTGTCGAGCCTCGCCCGCAAGCTCGTCGGCGGCCAGGTGCTCGGCAACGTGCCGGTGATGATGCGCCTGGCGAACGCGGCGCTGTCGAACATGGAGACCAGCACGAGCCTGTCCAGCAATCCGATGCTGACCGTGCAGATCGCCGCGGCGCTGAAGGACATCCCCTTCGAGGACATCGTGTTCCTCCAGTACCCGACCTTCGTCGACCCCGAGAATCCGAACCACGTGGTCCCGGACCACGACAGCGCCGCCGCGATGTGGGAGGCGATCGTCGCGAACCGGCAGCTGACGGTCACCTATGAGCCGACCGAGGACGACGGCGTCGTCGTCCAGCCCCCGGCGGACGGAGGGGGAGAGGCGCCGGCGGACGACGCCATCGCCCTGCCCGATTCCATCCGCGGCACCTCCGCCGCCGTGCCCACCTGCTCGAACGCCCGGCAGGACTAGCCTCCGAGGGTCCTGATTCCCGATCCCGAGATCAGGACGTTCGCCCGAGAACAGGACGATGTGCGTGGAAACAGCCTGTTCTGGGGCTACTGGCCTGTTCTCGGGCGGCGCTGGTCGGCGTGTCGTCTCGGCGCAAGCGCCGCCCGACTCCACCCGCGGCACCTCCGCCATGGCGCCCGTCTGCTCGAACGGCCGGCAGGACTAGCTTTCGACGGGCCGGATTCCCGATCCCGAGTTCCGGACGATCGCCCGAGAACAGGACGATGCGCGTGGAAACAGCCTGTTCTTGGGCTACTGGCCTGTTCTCGGGCGGCGCCGGCCGACGTGTCGCCCGCCGCGGGCGCAGAACGGTGGCGGGCCGGGCCGGAGCCAGCGGGGGCGGTCAGGTCTCGCGCTGAGGGGCGTCCAGGGGCCGGGCACACCCGGGATAATGGAGAGCGTGCACCAGCATCTGCCGCCGTCTCCGCGCATCAATCCCAGCATCCTCGCCGCCGACTTCGTGAACATGCAGGCCGAGCTCGCCCGCATCGCCACCGCCGACTTCGCCCATGTCGACGTGATGGACAACCACTTCGTGCCGAACCTCACCTTCGGCCCCCAGATGGTCGAGCGCATCCAGGCGACCAGCCCCGTGCCGCTGGACGTGCACCTGATGATCGACGACCCCGACCGCTGGGCGCCCGGCTACGCCGAGCTGGGCGCCGCCAGCGTGACCTTCCACCTGGAGGCCGCGGCGGAGCCGGTGAGACTCGCGCGACGTCTGCGCGAGATCGGCGCCCGCGCCGGCGTGGCGATCAAGCCGGCCACCGCGGCGGACGGCCTCTACGAGATCCTCGACGAGTTCGACCAGGTCCTGGTGATGACCGTGGAGCCCGGCTTCGGCGGACAGGGCTTCCTCCCCGAGACGATGCCGAAGCTCGCCGAGCTCCGCCGTGAGGTGCGCCGGCGCGGCGCGCAGGTCTGGCTGCAGGTGGACGGCGGGATCTCCGAGTCGACCATCGCGCAGGCGGCCGAGGCAGGGGCGGACACCTTCGTCGCGGGATCCGCCGTCTACGGCCACGCCGACGCCGCGGCGGCCATCGCCGGGCTCCGGGACCGTGCGCGAGCCGCTAGCCTGGAACAGTGAAGACGTTCGAGGCGCTGTTCGCCGAGCTCAGCGAGAAGGCCCGCACCCGTCCCGAGGGCTCGGGAACCGTGGCGCAGCTCGACGCCGGCGTGCACACGATCGGCAAGAAGATCGTCGAAGAGGCCGCCGAGGTCTGGATGGCCTCGGAGTACGAGAGCCACGAGGCGGCGGCGGAGGAGATCTCCCAGCTGCTCTACCACACCCAGGTCATGATGATCGCGAAGGGCATCTCCCTGGAGGACGTCTACCGACATCTGTGAGCCGCACCGCTCCGCGGTGCCCTCCCGTGACCGATGCTTCCCGTCCCGAAAGACCTTTCATGTTGCGCATTGCCGTTCCCAACAAGGGATCGCTGTCCGAGACCGCCGCCGAGATGCTCGCCGAAGCCGGATACTCCGGCCGCCGCGACCAGAAGACGCTGCACGTGCTGGACCCCCAGAACGACGTCGAGTTCTTCTTCCTGCGCCCCCGTGACATCGCCACCTACGTCTCCTCCGGCGCGCTGGACGTGGGCATCACCGGGCGCGACCTGCTCCTGGACGTCCGTCAGCCCGCGCGCGAGGTCGAGTCGCTCGGCTTCGCCCGCTCGACCTTCCGCTTCGCCGCGCCCCCCGGCCGTTTCTCGTCGGTCGCCGACCTCGCCGGGCACCGCGTGGCCTCGGCCTACCCGGGCCTGGTCGAGGCCTATCTGGCCGAGCACGGCGTGGAGGCGACGCTCGTGCCGCTGGACGGAGCCGTCGAGTCCGCGGTGAGGCTGGGCGTAGCCGAGGCGATCGCCGACGTCGTCGAGACCGGCACCACGCTCCGGCAGGCCGGGCTGGAGATCTTCGGCCCGGTGATCCTCGAGTCCGAGGCGGTGCTGATCAGCCGTCCCGGCGAGCCGGAGGGGCTGGAGACGCTGCTGCGGCGCCTGCGGGGAGTGATGGTCGCCCGGCGCTTCGTGCTGCTGGACTACGACCTGCCCGCCGATCTCGTCGACCAGGCCGTCGCCATCGCCCCGGGTCGCGAGTCCCCGACGATCTCCCCGCTGCGCGATCCGGACTGGGTCGCCGTTCGCGTCATGGTGCCCCGCCAGGGCGTCAATCGTGCGATGGACGCCCTCTACGCTCTCGGCGCCCGGGCGCTGCTGGTCACCGCGATCCACGCTGCGAGGCTCTGATGTCGCTCGCATGCCGGGTGATCCCCTGCCTCGACGTGGCCGCCGGCCGCGTGGTGAAGGGCGTGAACTTCGAGAACCTCCGCGACATGGGCGACCCTGTCGAGCTGGCCCGGCACTACGCCGCTCAGGGCGCCGACGAGATCACCTTCCTCGACGTCACCGCGACGGTCGATGAGCGCGCCACCACCTACGACGTGGTGCGGCGGACCGCCGAGCAGGTCTTCGTCCCCCTGACCGTGGGGGGCGGGGTGCGCACGGTCGCGGATGTCTCGCGCCTGCTCGCCGTCGGGGCGGACAAGGTCGGCGTGAACTCCGCGGCGATCGCCCGCCCCGAGCTGATCGACGAGATCGCCGAGCGCTTCGGCCGGCAGGTGCTCGTGCTCTCGCTCGACGTCAAGCGGGCGGCCGGTCTGCCGTCCGGCTTCGTGGTGACCACCCACGGCGGACGCACCGAGACGACGCTCGACGCGCTGGAGTGGGCGCGCGAGGCCATCGAGCGCGGCGCGGGAGAGCTGCTGGTCAACTCCATCGATGCGGACGGCACCCGCGAGGGGTTCGATCTGGAGCTCATCCGGCTCATGCGCGAGATCTCCAGCGTGCCGGTGATCGCCTCGGGCGGCGCGGGATCGGTGCAGGACTTCGCCCCGGCGATCCGGGCGGGCGCGGACGCGGTGCTCGCGGCGAGCGTGTTCCACACCGGCGCCCTCACCGTGGGCCAGGTGAAGGACGCCCTGCGGGCGGACGGGATCACGGTGCGATGAGCGCGCAGGACCCCGCAGACACGCGATCGGACGCGGACCTCGAGGCGCGTCTGGCCGGCGTCGCCTGGAACGCCGACGGCCTGGTGCCCGCCATCGTGCAGCAGTGGGACACCGGTGAGGTGCTCATGCTCGCCTGGCTGGACGACGAGGCGCTGCGGCGCACGCTCACCACCGGGCGGGTGACCTACTGGTCCCGGTCCCGGCGGGAGTATTGGCGGAAGGGCGACACCTCCGGTCACATCCAGATCGTCAAGGAGGCGCGTCTGGACTGCGACGGCGATGCGGTCCTCCTGCGGGTGGACCAGGTGGGCCCCGCCTGCCACACCGGCACCCGTACGTGCTTCGACGCCGCCGATCTGCACGCGGTGTCGGGGGAGCGACCGGCGACGGACCCCGGCTCCGGCGTGGAGGAGCGATGAACGCTGCCCGTCGCGGGCGTTCGCTCAGCGTGCTGATGATGCTCCTCGCGGGCGGCATCGGCATCGTCTCCTCCACCCAGACGTGGCTGACCGTGATCCGTCGGGACGGCGGGCCGCCGATCGAGGTGCCCGGTGCCGACGCCCTGCCGCTGCTGGCCCCGCTCAGCCTTGCGGTGCTCGCGCTCGGCGCGGCCCTGACCATCACCGGCCTGGTCCTGCGATACGTCTTCGGCGTCCTCGCGCTCGGTGCTGCGGTGCTGCTGATCACGATGACCCTGCCGGTGATCCTCGCTCCGCCGCTCTCCGCCGTCGCGCCCTCCGTGACCGAGGCCACGGGGCTCGCCGGGACCGCGGCGCTGGAGCAGGTGGTCGCGCAGATCACCCCCGGCGCCTGGCCGGCGATCGCCCTGGCCGGATGGGCGGTGCTGCTCGCAGGCTCGGTGTTCGCGCTGGCGACCGCGCGGTCCTGGCGCCGCGGCGGCTCCCGTTTCCAGACGGCGGCGGCGACCACCCGAGCGGGTGCGGCGGCGGACGACGCCGGCGCGGAGGAGCCGATCGATGCGGTGGACTCGTGGGACGACCTCTCCCGCGGAACGGACCCGACGCGCTGAGGTCGCGACGATCCGCCGCGTCCGTCCGTCTCTCGCATCCGGGGCCCGGACGCGATCGCCTCCCGGCGGCCGGACATCCCCCGTCCCTGGCACGGAACGCCGGCGGTCCCCGATAGACTGGCGGGGATCCTGAGAATCCCCCGGAGGAGAACCATGTCGAACCCCATCGCCGATCCCGGTCACGGACACTCGCCTGCTGCCTGGACCGCCGTGGTCATCATGCTCGTGGCGTTCATCATCGGCACCGCGTTCTACATGATGGAGCAGCCGATCGGCGTGATCATCTCCGCGGGCCTGCTCGTGGCGGGCCTGATCGTGGGCTGGATCATGGCCAAGGCCGGCTACGGCTCGAAGGGTCCCAAGTACCAGCCGAAGGCGCACTGAATGGTCCTCGCCGCCCTGACGGCCGGCGCCGTGGAGGACGCGGCGCGTCGGGAGCAGTCCCGTTCCCTCGCCGAGGTCGAGAAGGCGGCGCTGGCACGTCCGGCCGCACGGGACGCCCTGGCGGCGCTCGCCCCGGCGGAGCGGGTCAAGATCATCGCCGAGGTCAAGCGGGCCAGCCCCTCCCGAGGTGCCCTCGCCGACATCCCTGATCCGGCCCGACAGGCCGCTCTCTATCAGGAGGGCGGCGCGTCGGCGGTCAGCGTCCTGACCGAGGAGCGCCGTTTCGGCGGGAGCCTCGCCGACCTCGAGGCGGTGATCGCGCAGGTCGACATCCCGGTGCTGCGCAAGGACTTCATCGCCACCCGCTATCAGGTGCTCGAAGCGCGGGCCGCGGGTGCCGACCTGGTCCTCCTCATCGTCGCCGGCCTCGAGCCCGCGGTGCTCGGCGACCTCTACGGCTTCATCCAGGAACTGGGCATGACCCCGCTCGTGGAGACCCACTCGGCGGACGAGCTCGCGCGCGCCGCCGATCTCGGCGCCCGCCTGATCGGCGTGAACGCCCGGGACCTGCGCACGCTCGAGCTGGACCGCGACCTGTTCGCGCGGCTCGCGGACCGCATCCCGGACGATGCGATCAAGATCGCGGAGTCGGCCGTGCGCACCCCCGACGACGTCGCCCGCTACCGCACGGCGGGGGCGGATGTCGTCCTCATCGGCGAGGCCCTGGTCACCGGTGACCCGGTGGCGACGCTGCGCGCCTTCCTCGACGGGGCGCAGGCGCCCGCCCGCGGCACGGAGATCGGCGCATGAGCCTGCGCGACCAGCCCGGCCCCTTCTTCGGAGAGTACGGCGGGCGCTTCATGCCCGAGTCCCTCATCGCCGCGATCGACGAGCTCACCGAGGCCTATCAGGCGGCGATCACCGACCCGGAGTTCCAGGAGGAGCTGACCCGGCTGCTGCACGACTACGCGGGACGGCCCTCGCCGCTCACCGAGGTGCCGCGCTTCGCGGCGCACGTCGGGGGAGCGCGGATCTTCCTCAAGCGCGAGGACCTCAACCACACCGGCTCGCACAAGATCAACAACGTGCTCGG